>JALOCB010000042.1 GCA_023227985.1 Candidatus Omnitrophota bacterium
TACTCTGGGGATAACAGGCTTATCGGGCTCGAGAGTTCACATCGACAGCCCGGTTTGGCACCTCAACAACATGGGGTGGTCCGGAAGTAATTCCGGACATGCATTGGCTAATAACGGTGGAGCCCAATAGAAATTCGGGTAATACCGTGGGAAGTCTTAAAAAGCATAAGCAGTTATTCAATGGTCTTTTCTCTTGGTAACAAATATTAGGCAAATAAGGCTGATAACTTAACCTTCAATCTACATCTATATGAATGCGGTTAATGTTATTAAGTGTATGGTTGTCGACTATTTCGTTGCCTCGAGAAACCATGTTTTTTAAGACCCCGTAACGACTGATTGTGTCGCGCAAGCGACATCCCGGCCTTTCCAATAGGCCGTGGGTGTGGACATTCTATCCGGATGTCATTAACACACATGAGATAGCGACCAGCAGTTTCGGTCCTATAATACGCCAACTCCGCTATAATTGCAGCGGATGAAGATATAGTCTAATCCCACTCGAAAGGGTGGATACGATTGCGATGTCGGCTCATCCTATCCTGGGGCTGGATAAGGTCCCAAGGGTCCGGCTGTTCGCCGGTTAAAAGGGTACGCGAGCTGGGTTCAGAACGTCGTGAGACAGTTCGGTCTCTATCTGGTGTGGGCGTTAGGATATTTGAAGGGGAGTTCTCCACAGTACGAGAGGACCTGGAGAAACGGACCTCTGGTGTTCCGGTTGTCCTGCCAAGGGCAAAGGCCGGGTAGTTATGTCCGTAAGGGATAAGCGCTGAAAGCATCTAAGTGCCAAGCCCCCCCCAAGACTAGATATCCCTGGACCGTAAGGTCCTGAAGGCACCCTGTAGACTATGGGGTTGATAGGCACGATGTGTAAGATCCGTAAGGATTTAAGCTAACGTGTACTAATTGCCAATCGGCTTGGTCTTTTAATTTCTTCGGTTAATAGTAGTTTTACCAATATCTTGTGAGTTGTCGAATATTTACGGCAAAATAGAGGGATTTGCCCTTTGCTGATCTGCTTGAAAAACATCAGATCAATGCGCAAAGGACTAAATTCCCGACTATATAGCCGACAGGAATTTGGAGTATCGATACCGCGAGGGCCACACCCGTTCCCATTCCGAATACGGTAGTTAAGCCTCGCAGGGCCTATGGTAGTATACTCGTAAGGGTATGTGAGAGTTGGTTGGTGCTCCATTAAATTCAAAGGCCCCCGCAATTAATTTTACGGGGGCTTTTGATTTACCCATCGGTCGCATGACTGCGTCAGGATCCGCGCTGGGTTAAATACGGATCCTTTACATAGATGCCCGTTGATCAAGGCGAAAGCTGAGATCAGCGGGCTTTTTTTGTGCCCCGACATTTTCGCGCGGTAGCAGTTTTTTTGCGGCATATTTCTCGCGTCATCGCTTGATTTCTCCAGCGGAGAAATCTGCGCTCTGCGGAAATCTCGCTCTTGAAGATTATCCATGTGTGCGGCAAACCGTGCCCGCTCGATTTCCTTATGTGCCGCTCAAACACACCGCAGCACCCAATAATTACATAGTAACGGGAAAATGGCAGGGCATGTTGTATGGGGGTCCAGGAAGTTGCAAACTTGAGGTTCCAATTTGGAACATCAAGTTAAGTCTGTTAGATGGATGATTTAAGGTCACAATTTGTGACCTTAAATTCAGAAAGCCTTATGGTAAAGTAGGTTAACAACTTGAGGTCGCATTTTGCGACCTCAAGTTGAACTGGTCAAAATTTGTGACCAGTTGCAGCAGGAGTTAATTAGTGGTATCACAAAAAGTGATGCCATGTTAGATTTTGGGTTTTTCTACGTCTATTATAAGTTAAGGTAGTACAAATTAGGATGAGTTTGATATCGTACCTAAGGTGCCAATTTGGCACCTTAGATGGATGGGGGAGACTTGATGTGCCAATTTGGCACATCAAGTTGAGCTTTGACAAAAGATTTTGTTAGATTTTGTCTCCTTTTACGTCTATTAATAGTGAGTGGAAAAATGCTAACTTGAGGTCACAATTTGTGACCTCAAGGTGAAATAATATCCAATTGACTAAAACTGAGGTTTTAAACTTGAGGTGCCAATTTGGCACCTCAAAAAGAGGGGAGTGAAATGAATGATACTCTTTCAGTAGGTTTGGTGGCAAGTAGAATATACGAGGTTCGTGGTAAAAGGGTAATGATAGACAAAGATTTAGCTATGCTTTATGGAGTTAGAACAAAAAATTTAAATAAAGCCGTCAAAAGAAACATTGAGAGGTTTCCGGAAGATTTTATGTTTAAACTGACAAAACAGGAAGTTTCGAACTTGAGGTTCCAATTTGGAACCTCAAGTTGGGGAGGTAGTAGATATTTTCCTTGTGTGTTTACCCAGGAAGGTGTTGCCATGCTTTCGAGTGTTTTGAATAGTGAGAGAGCTATTGCGGTTAATATCCAGATTATGCGAGCGTTTGTGAGTCTGCGGAGAATAGGGCTAACTTACACAGGGTTAAAGCGTAAGATTGAGGATATGGAGAAGAAATACGATAAGCAGTTTTCGATCGTGTTTGAGGCGATAAAACAGTTGTTGGAGCCGGCTCCGGTAAAAGAAAAACCGCCGATAGGATTTCATCGTTGAGCCTTTAAATTAGTTTGCGCGGGGATTGTTTTAGGGTTAAAATAAATCAACGCATAACCAAAGAGACGCAATGGCACAAAAACTGATTATATCCCTGCTCATTTGTATTATCGGGGCATTTAATTTTGCGATATGCCCGGCTGCCGAGCAGGGCGAAACTCTGCACACCTATGAGCTTACCGGAACCGTGATCTTTCTGGATAAGATCCAGATCCACCTGCGCAATGAATTGAATAATAACGTGCGTTTTGTTACTTATTTCGGGATCACTGAAAGCACACAGATAACAGGGGATATTCAAATAGGGGCGGTGGTCAAGGTTATGTATAACAAAAGAAAGATCAGAAATGATTTTATCCTGAGGACTGCTTCATCCGTTGAATTGATCCAGCCTGCGCCGGCAACAGAACAAGGGCAGTAACGGGCTTGCGCAGGGATGCCCCGGTAAATTAGGTTGCTTTGCTATAGTTTTAGCGTTAGAATACTCCAATAGTCCACAGGGAGGGAATTGTGGGGGTTGGAGGGTAAATTTACGAAGCAGCTTGGTCCGAAGAGGATGGGCTGCTTTTTTTGTCCCCTGACATTCTCTGTGAGGTAGCGGGGCCTGGCAAGGCATCAGGTCAGTGAGAACTGGGCAGTCGCTCGAACAGTCCTCGGCCGTTGGCCTGCACCCGGACGAATAGGAACGTCCGGTACGGTCTTTTGGCCTGCGGAACTCGCTTGGTGCTCCAGTCCTCACTATCCCTATGTTAATATGCCTTGCCACCCGATAATAACAAGGGGAGGAAAATGGTAGGGGACTTTGTGAGTGAGGGGGGGCGCGGCAAGGTCTCTGACCACAGCCACTAGCTAACAAAGAACTTGGAAAATTGCAGGGATTTGGTGTGGGTGGGGGCGGCTGAACTCGTTTGATGACACAGCCGCCCTATTATATTTATCACGCAAGCGAAAATCAGGGTTTGTATTATAAGAAGAGTAGACTTTTGAAAATATTGGACTTGTTATTATGTAGGTTAGGCGTAACAAAATATGTCAAGTGGTATAATCAAGTGCAAATTAATATTCACATGGTTTCACTTCGTGAAGGAATAAGTCTGGAAAAGTTAATGCTACATAAATAAATATATTGACAAAAATATATTTAGTATTATACTACAGATAATACAGTTGTATTTTTTAACAACATAAAACGGAGGGCATATGCCATTTGAGTTATTTGTGAATAAAAAGTCTACATCTGCAGTTCCGACAATTAGTATACTAAAAAGTGGTAACATATTTATTAATTCAAAATGTTATGATGAATATTTTACAGGCGCAAAATATATTAATCTGTATTTCAATAAGGCTGCTAATAGTATGGGGGTTCAACCAGTAAAGAATCCTGAGAAATACAGCTATTCTATGAGACAGGCAAGTAATAAAAAAGGTGCAGCGATATCGGCGGTATCTTTTTTTAAGAACTACAAAATAGATTATAAGAAGGGAACTAGAGCGTATAATGTGGTTTGGAACACGGTTGATAAACTTGTGGAAGTTAAACTAGAATAATTATATAAGAAAGCGAGCCACCGCTGTGAACGATGGCTCGCCTAAAAAACACCATAAAATTTCCAGCTTGGGAGCTAGAAGGTAGGCGTTTTCTATTAGTAAAATAACACCTCCGTGTCTAGTTGTCAAGGGAAATACTACAAGGAGGTGTCTATGAGCGGTTTTATTTAATTTTCATAAGATTATTGTTTGGGTATAACAGTTAATTCACAAGAAGTATAAAAACAAAAGGAGAAAGAATGAGCTTTAATGAATATATGGTTCAGATGGTATGGGAAAAAGGTGTAATCGTGCCTGGATATGATTCATCTGTATGGCGTAAGGACACATGTGGAGCTTGGATATGCAGATCTTTTTATGGCAACCGGGAAGCATCCTATGGTTGGGAAATTGACCATATTAAACCATCTGCGTGTGGAGGTGGAGATAATTTGGATAATCTTCGTCCGCTCCAATGGCAAAACAATGCTAGCAGACAAGATGATGGTGGCTTGTTTTGTATAGTTACAGCTAGATGAAATATCTGTATTGTGCGAAATAGCGGAAAAGGCGCCTATAGCTTTATAGTTATAGGCGCTTTTTATTCTAATCTCAAAAAGTGTCTTGGTTTTTTGTTTTAGAGAGTTATAATTAAGGAGTATATCGTAGACGTTGTAGGCAAGGGGTTGATGGATTTGAAATTATGAAAAAATGTTTTCAGATGGTAACGGGATGGAAGTAAGAGCCGTTAAATCAAAGGAGGCAGTATGAAAAAGAAAACTGTTTCTAAATCCGGGAAAAGCGTTTCCAAGCGTACATGCAAGGTTCCTTGTCCTTATTGTAGTGGCGGCGCTTGCGGCAAGGATCCTGGGCATCCGACACAGCATAAATGCAACAAGTGTGGGGCAAAGTGGTCGTGATAAAAAAATAGTATCGTAGACGTTGCAGATAACCTGCGGGTGTATTTAGGATTATGAATGAATGTTGGGGGGGGGAAGATGAGGAATAGGACGGGGATATTGTTGGCGGCGATCATGTTTATTGCAATGCCGGCCCTTGCCGGGGATATGGAGCCAAAACCGGAAGATATATTCGATAGCAGCCTGCATAAGACGGCTAAAGGAATGGAATTCTGGTATAGCAAGGAGAACAACGGTTTTGAGCAGGTCACCGGAGTCCCGTATGGAGAACTTCCCTGTAGTTCATGCCATGTAAAGTCCTGCGATGTTTGCCACGCTGCGGAGAAAGGCGGCAAAAGGGTATATTCCGAATCCGCGGCCAAGAATCAAGGCCTTTGCCTTAAGTGCCATGTGAAGCACGCTGCCATATACAAGATTGACAGTGAAAACCATGAAGAAAATCCGCATAATGCGAAAGGAATGATCTGTACTGACTGCCATAGCGCCCGGGATCTGCATGGCGACGGCATACAGTATGATTCGATGAAACAGCCCGGAGCGATAGCGGCTAAATGCGAGACCTGCCACAGCAATATAGAAAAGAGCGTATCTCACACAGTACACGGGGATAAATTGGATTGCACCGCCTGTCATGTCCGTCAGGTGGTGAGCTGCGCTAACTGCCATATGGGGACGCTGAAGAAGGAGCATAAAAAGGTTTATTTGCCTTTTAGCGGATGGACGTTCTTGCTTAATTACCGGGGTAAAGTCGCCAGCGCTAATATGCAGACTTTTGTGGCTGAGAATAAAAAAGGGTTTTTGATCTTTGCCCCGCAGTACAGCCATTCTCTGCGCGAAAAAGGCAGGCTATGTAACGAATGCCACGGGATCGAGGTATTAAAAAGGATGGATGCCGGGAAGCTTGAGCTTTTGAAGATAGATAACAAAGAGTTGGTACAGGCGGAAAAAGGGGTTATTCCGGTAGCCGAGGGAGTGAAATACGGATGCGCGTTGATGGACCGGGTCAATGATGCTTGGGTCCCGATTGAAGGTGAAGGTGCGCTTGAATCGCATTTTCCGGCTTTCGGCAGCCCGCTTTCCAGGGAACAGATGGAGGATCTGAAAGAAAAGAGGTGAGAATACTTATATGAAAAGAATATCCCGTGGGATTGGGGTTTTGTTTATTTTGATCGGAATAGCTTGGTTGGTCTGGTCGCAGGTTACAGGGCATCAGAAGACTGCTGTTTCCGGGGACGGGGTTCCTATATCGTATTCGGTGTATGGAAAAGGCGAGCCGGCGCTGGTTTTTGTGCATGGCTGGTGCGCTGACCGGTATACCTGGTATCACCAGGTGCCTTATTTTGATAAAAAGTACAAGGTTGTGGCGTTGGATCTGGCAGGGCACGGGTCTTCCGGCAGGCAAAGGCAGGTCTATACCCAGGAGGCTTTTGGCGAGGATGTTGCCGCGGTGGTTCGAGCTGTGGGGTGTCGCAAAGTTATTCTGATCGGCCATTCCATGTCCGGAACAGTGATATTGGAAGCGAATTTGCTTTTAAAGGGAAAGGTTGCCGGGCTTATCGCTATCGATACCCTGGAGAATTTCGAGCGTATTGCCACTCCTGAACAAATTCGGCAATACATCGATCCCATAAAAGAAGATTTTGTCAAAGGAACCAGCGCGTTTGTCCGGGAGATGTTCCCCCAGAACGCCGACCCCAAGCTGGTTGACAGGGTAGTCGCGAAGGTGTCGTCCGCTGTGCCGTCAATAGCGCTCAATGCCCTGGAATACTATTTTAAAACTCCGGTGATCCCGCTTTTGAGCGGAGTGGATGTTCCGTTATGGTGTTTGAATGCCGACTTCTGGCCGAGCGCTCCGGAGATAAACCGTAAATACTTGAAGTCTTATAATCTCAGAATAATTCCGGGACTGGGGCATTTTCTGATGCTTGAGGCTCCGGATGAATTCAACAGGCAACTGGAGGATATTATCCAACAGATCGAAAAATAAAAAGGAGGAAGAATGGAAGTAAAAGAGATCGGGGAAAAATTCAAATGCAATGTCTGCGGTAAC
Source organism: Candidatus Omnitrophota bacterium (assembly GCA_023227985.1). Classification (NCBI taxonomy): domain Bacteria; kingdom Pseudomonadati; phylum Candidatus Omnitrophota; species Candidatus Omnitrophota bacterium. Next base: position 7,125 of record JALOCB010000042.1, read on the forward strand.
GAAGTTACCGTCACTAAAGCGGGCGGCGGTGAACTTGTTTGTTGTGGGCAGCCGATGGAAAAAATAGATAAGTGAATAAAACCCGATTAATAGCCGCTTTGGTGATGTTGGTGCTGATCTGTTTTGCCCTTGTTTCTTGCGGTTTTAATTACCGTTATTTCTTATCCCGGGGCGAATATGTTAAAATAAAGGGTCTGTCTCTATTTTTGGCTGTCAGTTAAGGGGGGAATAAAATGAGAATTTTAGTTAGCCTGGTTTGTCTATTGTTTGTTTTTGTTTTAAAGGCGTTTGCGGCTTGCGATGAGTGCGAGATGCCAACTGCCGCAATGGTTAGTACGGAATGCGTAGCCGCTAAGTTGAACTGCATAGCGGCATGTAAGACAAAAGAAGCGGCGGAGATATCCGCCAAGGCCTCTGACAATATGGCTCAAGCTCAACAGAAAACGATAGAAGTGCTTAAAGAGACATTTATTGTCGCCCAGCAGACCGCGGAGCTGTTGGATAAGTTGATCCAGACGCTTAACGAGAACAACCCAAAGCCTGCGGCCCAGCAATAGCGGGATGAAGTAAAATTAAAATCAGCCCTCTGCGGCTTATATGGCGCAGAGGGTTTTTATTTGGATTTACCGGTCGGGGTGGTATAATTGAGCGCATGAAAGATAAACAGGTGGTTCATAGAGAAGGCGGGGTGCGGGAGATGATGGCTATCGCTTTGCCGATGGTTATTTCGCACGCCTGCGACACAGTGATGATCTTTACTGACCGGTTATTCATGGCCAGGCTGGATCCTGAACTGATGAACGCGGTCATGGGCGGAGGATTGGCTTCGTTCATGTTGATGTCTTTTTTTATCGGACTGATCGGTTTTACCACCGCTTTGGTCGCCCAATACCTGGGCGCTAAGAAAAAAAGCATTTGCGGGGTTGTGCTGACCCAGTCGGTGATAATGGCGGTCATCGCCTACCCGCTGATAATTTTTATGCGGCCGCTGGCGCACTGGTTATTCAGGGCGTTGGGCGTGGGACCGGGACAGATCGGGCCGCAGACCGCGTATTTCGATATCCTGGTTTATGGCACGATCATCGGCCTGTTAAGGATATCTTTAAGCAGTTTTTTCTCCGGTATCGGCAGGACGCGGATCGTGATGATCGCGTCTTTCTCCACTATGCTGGCTAATGTCGGCTTGAATTATATCCTTATTTTCGGCAAACTGGGCTTTCCGGCAATGGGGATCTTTGGCGCTGCGTATGGGACTGTTTTGGGCGGGGTAGTGGGGTTAGTGATCCTTGTGTGGGCGTATTTGCGCAAGAATAACCGCCGGGAATTCAGTCTGGAGAGTTCGCCCCGGTTTGACCGGGAAGTGTTCGTCAAACTTCTGCGTTTTGGTTCTCCCGCGGGTTTGGAGATGTGCCTGAATATCTTCGCGTTCAATGCCATAGTAACTATGTTCCATTCCTTGGGGCCGGTGACCGCTACCGCGGCTACAGTGGTTTTTAACTGGGACCTGGTTTCGTTTGTTCCGCTGATCGGGATCGAGATCGGCGTTACCAGCCTGGTAGGCAGGTTTATGGGCGCCGGCAAGCCGGATAAGGCGCACAAGGCGGTTATGTCCGGATTGAAACTCGGTTTGGTTTATTCTTTTTTCATATTCGTTTTATTCATCGGTTTTACCGGGCATATGGTTGATCTTTTCCGGCCGATGGAAGCAGGCGTTGTTTTTGCTCAAGCCGCTCCCATTGCAGTGACTATGGTCAGGATCGCCTCGGTTTATGTGCTGGTTGAGGCGGTGCTGTGCGTGTTTATCGGGGCTTTAAGAGGAGCCGGCGATACCCATTGGGCTATGCGTATGTCTGTAACCCTGCATTGGATGATGGCGATAACCCTGGCAGTGATTATGCGTTTTCTGAAGTTGCCCCCTGAAATAGGCTGGGCGGCAATGGTATTTTTATTCCTGGTATTTTCCGGGCTGGTGTTTTTACGTTACCGGGGGGGGAAGTGGCGGGCTATGCGCATAGTAGAACCGGTGATCATCCCTGAAGAGGGGTTTATTGAATAGTCCGCGCCGGCGGATAAATAAGGCTTGCGCGGGGGTGTATAAAGAGTAAAATAATATATGTTACTACACTCCAGCTTAATTGGTAAGGTTGGTGTTAAGTCAGGAATTAGCATCCGGCTAAAGCGGCATATGAGCGGGTGTTGTGAAGGTGATTTTACACCCGGAGCAATTGGAATATGCTCCGGTGTTGAGTCTCCACTCAAGGAGGTGGAATATGGTAAATATGGGAAAAACAGAGAGAATAATCCGTATAGTTACAGGCGCGGGCGTGATCATCTGGGGCCTGCTTACAAAGAACGTGCTGGGTTTGATCGGGTTGCTGCCTTTGATCACCGGATTGGTCGGCTGGTGCGGATTGTACAAGATAATGGGAAATAGATCATGCTGCGGTTCTGGTAAGCCGAAAGAAGAGCCGAAAGAAGAGAAGCCGCAAGGTGGTGGATGTTGTTGTGGGGGGAAATAATACACCCGGCGTAAGAGGATAGGGTGTTTCTTAAGCGATACTGGCACCCGGCGTAATCGCACCCGGCGGTATTT
>JALOCB010000043.1 GCA_023227985.1 Candidatus Omnitrophota bacterium
CGTTGTCATAAACCCTTTTTATGACCCCGTTATTAATAAGCCCGGAATAATCAACACAGACCCTTTTACCTGCTTTTAGTATATGCGAATACATCGGCTGGCATCCGCAGGCCTTCATGCCTATATCGGCCAATCCTTCCAATTTATCCCCGAAATAAGCGCCCAATCCTCCTTTAGTATTGGCGTTCTGGGCGTCATACCCTTCAAATTCCGGGATATTTCCTTCCATAGAGAGAGTGGCTAATAATTTATCCTTTAATTCCGGAGCATTTTCTTCGATCCAACATCCGCCATCGTTAAATTTACTTCCCTCATCCGGATAAAATTTCTTATAATATTTTTCCTCGGCTGTCAGGGTATACTTGAAAAGGTTTTCAGCCAGGACAACCGATTTATCCCAGCTGTTATTCGAGAATAATGCGTTTTTGACCATCTCGATCCATCTGCCAGACACATTCCGGGATTTCCAGGTATCATACAAAATATCGAATTCCCGCATTATATTATCAATGGTCCGCCCAGGGTCCTGATCATCAATAGAGAACCTTTCACCGTTAACCCCCCGGATGATCGTAGACATATGCCCCTGTCGGTCTGAAACAAGGCATGGCAGACCAAAGGCCAAAGCCTCCATCGGCGAGATCCCACCCGGCTCCCAGATGGAAAACGCGATGAAAAGATCCCCGCATATATAAGCCATATTCCTGACCGCGTCGGGGACAAACCCATTGGAATATCCGACCCTGCCAGAATAACGGTAAACTAGTTCATTCAGCCGACCCATCCAGTAAGCATCGCCCTGTCCGGCGAATACAAACATGACATCATGATATTTAGCGTTGTTCAATACCCTCTCGGCAAACGGCACCACATACTGAATGCCTTTTTGCTCGGTTATCCGGGAAACCATATTCACCACAAAATTATCGCTATTCAGCAACTTTGAACTACCTTGAGTAGCCGGCCAGAAAATCGGCTGCTGCGCGATCCATGGTTTAGCGTTCTGTTTTATGCCCCACACTTTAAGCAAATATTCTTCCCTCTGTATTTCGGAATCGATCGCGAAAATGTCCTCCCCAAACGATATTAGCTGCATTTGCCCCTGAGCAATACCGTTGGTAATAGCGAACAGCCTGCGTTCCTTATTTATACCGCGGAAGATATCGCATAAGCCCTCGCCGCCGCCTTTTTCATCCGAGCGCAGATAATCCCACATCTGACCCGGGCTAACCGCTACCACAAAATGGGAATGCCTTATGAACGCCGCCATAAAATTGATCAATTCCCCGTTGTGAGGATCGATAAACCATCCGTAATCCTCGGAGGGAAGTCCTAAATTACCCAAAAGGTCGATGCCGTTCTCAAACCTGCCGACCTTAAACTGGTAATCCTGGCCGTTGTTATGCACCCAGCCTATTGTCCGGGTATTCACAAAATGCGGATCGTTCTTGTAAAGCGACCGGATGGAATTCAAATGAACCATTAACGGGGCGCACATCCAATCATTGCCTATTACTATTGAAGGGTATATGTTCATCGCCTTCATTGCTTCCAAAGCGCCAAGCGATAAAAAGATCGCGCGCAGTGATTCATGTTCTTTGGAAACCCGGCTGTTCGGATCCTGCCTGTACCCGCCTAACTGTCCATATAGAGAATCGGCGAAATACGGATTATCCAGAAGGAGGTGATCGACCTTACTTATCCTGGCATGCGCCAGGCCTGACCTGACCAGTCCATGCCTTCCTACATACACATCGATAGGTTTACCGGTATAACGCAGGTTGAATTTAGACAGGGTGCGTTCTTTAACCTCGACTATCTTGCCGCTATTTTCTGTATATTTATACAAGGGGCTTATTACATAAACCTTAAGACCGGAACCTGCCAGAACCTCTGCCAGTTCGCCAACGACATTGGCCATTCCACCGGCTTTAGATACAGGCGCGGCTTCCGGAGAAACAAATACCGCCGAACCGATATCCATCCAACGCAGCACTTTCCCAGCTACGGCCTTGGAATCCTCGCTAAAATCGCCTTGGCGGATATCTTTTAATAATTTTATGGTTGTATCGATCTTGCCAGGATTAGCCACGGAAATCTCATGCATTATCAAAGTCAGGTCGCCGCAGGAAAAATCGGAAAATCTTAATTCCCCTTCAACCAACTCCGCCAGATAACTAAAAGCCTCATAAAAAGAAGCGCTATTTCCCTTTAAGATCGCCTTTGCCAGCGTCACAAAGGCGTAGTTATATTTTGTCCGTACTTCCCGGCTTTCATCAGAATAACGACACAAGGCGTCTCTTAACGCGATAAGGTGGATATCCTCTCCTCCGTCGGTTTTCAAAGATATTACCGCGGATTCATAACCTTCCAATCTGGCATTAATGTTATACGCCCTCAGTTCCTCTCCGGTAAACGCCTCCTCTGTCCCGCTTTCAAATTCCTTAAGGGAATAAAACTTTAACCGCGAATTCTCTATTCCCAGCTTATCCCATAAAGCATTCAGATCTATTTTCAGCGAAACAGTTTCCCAGCCCATATTCACGATAAATATGATCTTTTCATTATCGTTATATCTGGCAATGGCGAATACACGGTCATTGCCAGTATCGAATATATAATCCTGACCGCAAGAAATACAGGCATGCGCCTTGTAGAATCCAATCGCTTTATTCCAGAAATGCTGGATAGTCTCTTTATGAACGCGCCCGAATTCCAGCTGGGCATAATACCGTTGCCTGTCCGCTTCCGCGTAATCATGCTGGGTAAAGTTGTCTATCCTAACCCTGTGAACCTCGCCAAGTTCCTGGCGGTTGTAAAGCATTAACGGCCCGCGGGTAGTAGCCAACCAGCACCAAACAGCGGCTTTGATCTTTTGCGGGCCGAAACTTTCCCACTGGTCCATATTGCGAAAATAATCGTGGGTTTCCAAAGCGGCTACCCACTGGCTGCCTTGAGGCAGTTCACTGAATAACCAGCGGAAATGCGGGTTAAGCACTCCGGATACCGGACTCCCCTTTATAATAACGCTCTCCAAATCATCATGAGTTCCGGAATCAAAAGGAATTACTCCGGATTTAATAACCTGGATATATTTATTCACCGGGCCTGCTTCCGTAATGGTCCCGTAGTTTTCTCCCAAAAAGATGAATTCCGGGTATTTGCGGGTTATTTCGCTTACCAGATATAACAAGAACGGATTAGCCTCGGAGCTATCCCAGTTATTTATGATCTTGAACCCGCCGGAACTGTTACGTTCCCAGGAAGTGATCCGGCCAAACAGCTTTTCTTTGCTCTGTAAATAGGGCGACTTGTCTACCGGCAGCATAGCTCCGAAATTATGGGCTACGTCTATACGCATTCCTTTTATCCCCATTCCAGCCAGATATTCCACAAAAAAGGCTAATTTCGCGATCACTCTTTTATCCCGGAAATTCAAGATGACTGAATCATGCCATTCAACCGGTAATCCGTTTTCGTGATTGATCGAACCATCAGTCGCAAGCCTGCGAATGATCTTGTTACGGTCATACTGATTCCTTGCCTTCACAAAAGCCCATTCCGGCAGATCCCTGCAGTTCTGGTTAACATGCGGCATAAGATCTCCGGCATATATTTGTATGCCAAGTTTCTCAGCTTCATTTATCAGATTTACCAATCCGGCCTTGCCGCCTAATTCTTCGCTTATGCTGAACTTAAATATAGAAAACAAGGAAGCGTCCGGGCCCTCCTGTCCTGGGATATTTTCCGGCTTATCCAACTGACAGATACCCATAACATATATATAATCAACCCCTTCTTTTTTTAATTGCGGCAGGATGCCCTGGATATCCTTGAATGTCCCGGGAATGACTTTACCGTTCTCATCCCTTCTGACCTGCCCCTCCTCATCATATATGCCGTTATACGCCGCCCAGATCTGTCGGAAGACCTTACCACTAAGATCCTTCTGGCAGAAAACCGCGACATTTGCCTCGGAATCCGGCACATAAACCCAGTCCATGCCGTGGGTATACCTTACCTGCAAAGCCAAATGCACAATACCTCTTTCCACCGGGATAAACCTCTCTCTGTCATTTAAACGCAACAGGACCGCGTCATCCGAATACGCGCTGACCTGCAAATTGACATATTTCAATTCGTTCGAATAATTATTAGCCGCGACTAAACGAGCCTGGAATTGACTTAATCTGGAGATGTCTTTGAACGGATTAAAACCTGGGTAGAAAACAAAATCATTGATCCGGATATCCTTGCCCATCTTTACGATTATAGTCTCTGACGCCTCAGGGAAAAATACCGGTCTGCTCGTGTATATTTTGTTCAATACTTTCTGCGCCATGCGCTGTATCAGCACATTCTCGCTGCCCAGGCAGGTATTGAGCAAACGGACCGCTTCATCTTTTAATTCAGGAACCGCCAGTTTCATGACCAAGCCCTGGAACGCTTTTAATACCTTGGCGGCATCCGGCGAATTCAATTGATAGACGAACCGGTAGAATTCAGGATTGGCCTTGTAGAATTCCAGGTCTTTGCGGATATATTCCATCTCTTCACTTTGCCATAATATATCCACCCTTAACCCGGGGCCGAAGAATGAAAGAAGATACTCAGTATCAGTTAAATAATCAGCGAAATGATCCGGGGCGACCCTGACCATTACCGGAATATTATAAAGATCATAAAATAGAATCACCTTCTCATCTTCGAAATAAGTAGCCGACGGTGAATAAACCAATCGTTCCTTAAGAGGAAAACTGCCCTCTATATCCAAATGGTTTACAGCCTCGGCTAACAGCTTTTTTAATTCGGCTTCCCTGTCCAGCCAGGGTTTGCGAATACTCAATGCCAGGATATTATTTAAAAATCCGTTATTCGCCAGATCTTTCCATATATCGATAAAGGCTTGACTGGGGGTGAAAACGTTGTTTGTTGCGGGGGGAATATCTTTTCCGCCGTCGTTATTTGAAGCGGTGTTTTCTATCGGGGCGACCCTGTAATACACAGGTAATGAACCAACTGACGGAGGAGCATTGGACCAATGTTCTCCTTTTATACTCTCCAAAACAACCATTAATTCTTCTGGTGATATTGTTCGAACGCCTGAAAACGCCTCAGTGTTAGACTGCTGGATAGCAGCTACAGCCGCGGCACTGCTGTTTTTCTTTAAAACAACGGCCTCGACCAGCGATGTCCAGCCAATGTTCACTTGGTGCTTAGCTCTGAGCGCTTCATAATCTATTACTATTTGCGGGTAAATACGGATAAAATTCTCTTTACTAAAGTGCCGCCTGTTGCCGTTTTTATAAGGCAACCCGATCTCTTGGGCAGCTCGGTTGATCTTTTTCTTGAGCCCCTCCTTATTCCGGGCCTCTGCGGAAGCCGGATCGATTATCTTCCTTTTTACAAATACAAGCAGCCCCTGATTAATAAAAAATGTGTTGCCTTTCGTTACTACGAATCGGCTGTCCGTCTTCTGCAGTTTTTCGCGCAAATAACTTAAGGAGTTGCGCCCCTCATTTTTACAGATCAAATACCCCAGATTGCTTCTGCTGGCTATGCTTCTGGCCGAAAAATCACCATTAACACGATAAGCGAATATACCCAATAAACTCTTCTCCCAATTGCTTAACTGCGACCAGACAGATTCATAAAGTTTATCGGAGAGCTCCTTTTTCTTCCGGTCAGACAGCACTTTTCCTGAGACGGGATCAAAGGCGTATATATCCCCGTCCTCGAATCCAACCATATCAAGCTTGCCGGCTTTTATGAATAAAGTATATACCTGTCCGGCTTTGGTAGTGAATTTACGCAGGGTAACCCCGCCGATCTTCAACTGCCCGGAAGCAGGCAAAGGATTGCGCATTTCGATTTTGTTACCGGTCATTTTCCGCAGACGGGCGGAATCAAGATGGGATGCGAATGAATCGATCAGGTTGTTATCAACATCGTAGATAAGATTAAATTTCTTAGTGGCTACGATCTTCCCGTCAGATGACCTTATCCAGACCGTATCCACGACCGGCTTGTTCCCGTATCCTTTTCGCACATGGATATCCGCCTTAAAGCCGGGGAAATCCGGAAAGAGATTCGCGAAAGACTGGCAGGCAAACCTCAACCCGCCTCTTCTGTCAGTGGATATGTTCGATACCGTAAAATCCCTAAGCTTCTCTACCCTTCCCAGAAAAAGCGAATCATAATAAGAGTGGACCACGTTTCCGCTGATCGTATCTATCACCAGTTTAAATTCTATCGTTTTTCCGTCAGATATGAACTTTACCTCCCGCACAAACCTGTTATCGGTATTCACTTCCACCTCTTGGCCGCGGTATTTAGGGAACCTGCCCCGGAAATCAGTCCCGAATCTAAGCGCCCCTGTGCTGTCTAAACAGATATTCCTTATCAACAGCCGGTTACCGCTGAAAATCTCATTGTATTTACCCAAAGACAGATATTCATTGAACACCTCGATCAACCGGCCATCCCAATTCCAGATCTGGGCAAAACGCGTGCGTTTCCCCGGGTCATTACAGGAGACAGCTTCTATGGGATACTCTTTACCGGAATTATCGGTATAAATATTAACCAGTATTTCCTCCCCTTTAGCCCAATTATTGCTTAAGGTATAACTGGAGCCGTGAGACAGATAAACGGCGCTTTTAGAGCCAATAGTCTTGCGCGTAAAATTCTCATAAAACCAACAGCTGTTCAAGCCCATCCTGTACGCGCGGAAGGCGTTTTCCTGCTGGTCGTCTACATAAAGTATCTCTTCCGGCCTGGCGTCAATATGCCTCAATACCGCGGCATAAGCTTCCTCACTGGGCTTGGCATAACCAACAGCGTTAGAAAAAAAGACATTTTCTTTCGTGAAACAACCCGGAAAATGCTGGGCAAGAATACCAAGCATAAGGCAGCTCAACTCCACTCTACGGCTGATGAAGAAATTTGAGAGTATATACATCTGCGCGCCCTGACCGCGCAGATCCTCTACCAGGGTTTTCATTTCTTGTGATACCTCGCAATCAAGGAAGAATATCTTTACAAAATCGGATGATGTGAAACTTAAACCCTGCTTTCCGGACCTTGCCCGCAGTTGCGCATTTATCCTATCCAGAAAATCTTCCAGGTAAAGATCAGTCCGCAGGGCCAACGCGTCTTCCCCGGAATAGAACATCGTTTCGACCTCCGCGCAGGTCAATTCAATGCTAAAAAGTTTTTCAATGAATTCCCGGATCTCCCCGATCTTCTTTTCTTTAGAACAATCCAGAAGCACGCCGCCAATATCAAATAAAGCGGCCTTTATGGATCCCAAGCCTATCTCTTGGCGGATCGCCTGTTCCTTGCCGATAACCAGTTTGCCTCCGTCAAAACCATTAGGGTCTTCAGCGGAAGACGCATTAAACATCTCCAGGCCGGTCTGTTCGAAATCGAGGGATTTTATCCTTTTGTATTGTTTAGCCGTCAACCTTCCGGTGCGGCTTGCCTGTTTATGTAGTTTAACGGCATTGACTGTCTTACGGCTGGATAAGGCATTCCTGAGTATCTGGACCGGCTTGAACCATCTTAGTCTATGCTGTATCCTGTATTCTTCAATATTTCTATCGCCCGCGCGCGAAGACGAGATAATAGTAGCTATGTCCCTGCGCAAACCCCAGTATTCCCTTTGATGCACCTCATCCCAGCCTTCTTTTTCCAGAAGCAGTTTCCAGACATTAGGCCAGCTCGCGGGAGTATATAACGCTGCCTGCCACTGTTGCCATTTGCTTTCCCTGTTTATTTGCGCGAGGATGCTTTTCATGCCTCTAAGCTCCCTGTGTTTGGCGAATTCCAGTATTTTGCGCAGGTCAAGCATACCGCTGGGAGTAACCGGCAGATCATCCAATTTCAGGCTTCCGCCCCTGCCCGACCTCACGAACTGCCATCTATTGAATTTCGGGTTCTCTTTACCGAACTCCGTATCATCCCAATGCACGATAATAATGTCATTTTCCGCCGCGGCTTTCACGGTTTTCGCGTTATCAAAACGCTCCCTGTATATATGGACAAGGGCTCTCAGGACTTCGCCTCGTTTATAAACCGGGACAGGGGCTACCCTTATTCGGATCAGCCGTTGATACTTGAACTCCGCGGTATTCTGCAGGTCGTAACGGGAGATGCTGGCGAATCTTCCCGGCCGCGGCGCGGAACCGTATATTTTCAGGACATTCCGGGATTCCCCGGGAATGACCATAAACTCCGCCGGTAAAAGCAATTCCGGCGTTTCATCCACGGATATCTTGAGCTGAATAGTAGCTTTCCGCCCTATTTGGCCGCGTTCAAATTCCTCAAACGTAACCTGCCTATTGCCGCCGTCTCTTCGCGCATATAATAAATTCGAGGAGGAGAAGGCATCACCTGCCACGGTAGATGTACCCTTCTTTATCCTCCCCGAATTTTCTTTGTTTAAATAGTTTTTACCGCCGTCCCGTTCAATATTCACGGGATTTCTGTTTTTGTTCTTAGCGGCCGCCATCTGGAACTCTTCATCGGTCAAACGGGTAACACAACTGTCATTCCAGACAGCGGCAGTGGGCTTTATCTCCCGGAAAGAGATTGGTTGGAGCCCGTTATCCGCCGGATCATTCTGAGCGTTAGTATAATTTTTACATTCTTCAGCCAAAAAAGCCAGGTTGTTCAATCCGTTCAGCTCTCCTGTATTTACGTCAGCGGATAACCCTGAGCCGAGTTTTAGATAATTACCATTGTCCAGGCTGATAAAAGCGTAGAAGCTGTTGTCATCCGCCAAATGCCGGACCAACAATTCGAAATGATAGGAATGTAATATTTTCGCCTCATCCAAGAATGCCAGCAACTTGAATAACTGATAAGCCAAATATTCCTTTTCCGGGTTACGGATAATAAAAACAGGCTTCAAGGAATTAAAGATCATTGCGAGTGAAGATTCAGCGCTCAGCGCGTTCCAGATCAGCCCGCCGTTACTTTTGGCGCGGCGTTCAACCATAAGTTCTACCGCGGACTTATCCTGGACAGCCTCAAAAGCCAGCCCAAGTCCGGAACGTTTCCTGTTATATTCCTGGTCATAGGAAATATTGAAATCCCACCCTTTGGCTTCCAGCTTAACCAGAAGTTCAACCATATCCAGGATGGCTTTCTCATTGATCTCGGATATATCCTGGTACTTATAGATGATATTCAGCTTAGAGGCAGAAGCGTAATCATAGCACGAAGAGAATATGGTGAATGGTCCTTCATTTATTACTGTTTGATTCAAGGTAAGGCGGGATTCGATAGGTCCGAATTTCATCTTCCCCGGATTCTTATCTTGCTTTTGGGGAAGCGAAAGTCTTTCGTAAGATAATTTATGCGGTTTAGCGGATAATTTTTTAAGGAAAGAAACTATCAAAGATTCCCGGCCAAATGGTTCTTGATACGCCACCGGCTTAACCTTAAGATCCGCGCTTAATTGCCTGAA
>JALOCB010000044.1 GCA_023227985.1 Candidatus Omnitrophota bacterium
AACCCGGTCAAAAGATCCTGCAATTCATACGCGCGCAGTGATATCCCGACGCGGGATTTCATCCTGTTGATATATACCAAGCCGAGGATGAAACCGATGATCCTGCCATCCGTTATGCTGCTTGACTCGAAAAAACTGATTATTTTTTTAGTATCGCGGACAAGGCGCTGCTCATCCTGACAGAAGCGATGGATATCCTGCCCGTAGATGTCACGGAATAAACCGGACATATCAATATTGTCTACCGCCTGCGATATATCACTTAATGTTGCCTCCGCGGGATAAGGGAACCTCTTCAGGCCAAGGAGTATATCTTTGCGCTGCCGACCATTTAATCTCAGGAAGAACTTCATGTCATTCCTGATGGCCTCACGCCTTAAAAAATCATCGTTATTACCGTTTTTATCAACGATACACCTGTTACAATTAAGTTTATGCCTAAGCATGAAAGCAAGCATATTTAGATTACCGAACGCGGATACGGGTAAACGCAATAACCCGCCGGGGCTGCAATCGAAAAATACGGACGATTCATCATCTGAGACCATGAAATCGAGACTCTTGGCCGCCCCCTGACAGTAGACAAATTCCCGGACTTTGTGCGTTTTTAAAATACCCAGCGCGGCATTAAGATTATTTTCCATCCGCCGGGCAAATCCAGCGGAAAACACTTCGAAGCTCTCGCCCCGGCAGCGGCCACGGATTATCCGGCCGTACATCACCGCGCCTTTTCCCTGCTTATTAAGATCCCCTCCGTCAAGGGCATCTCCCAGCCCGGCTAAGGCATTTTTCAATTCATCGAAATCATTCTTAGGATCCCCGGGTTCTTTTTCAGTAACCGGACCCGCGTTGACGAATCCTACAAGTTCCCGGCGGTAATCCATCTTCGAGCGCATGATCCCGCCGACAATACCCCACGCATCCTGTTCGCCGACTCCCAATTTCATTAATTCATCGCCGGCTCCTTTTTGCACTGCGGATATAAACACATCATTGCCTTGCGAATCCTTAAGCCCTTTTCCCAAATTTTCGGACACCGAAGAAATCAGGATGATATCCCTGACGAAATCTTCCTTAATATATGCGTGAATAAAAGCGGCTACGGCCTGGCCGATCTCCCTGCCGCAAGATTCTATCAGTTCCGCAGCCGCGGCGCTTCCTTTTAAAGCGTCATCCGTTATCCCCACCAGGGAAAATCCCTCTTGGACAAAACGCGCGTCCAAATTCGGTCCGGAAAGCCGATCCTCGAAATCCCCTTTAACAATATTTCCGTTTTCATCACGAGGATGATCCCCCTTAGTAACAAACCCGGTATACGTATAACGCCCGTTGGAACGCGTATAAGCCGCCGGAAGTTTTTCAGTTAAAACAATATTATGCCCCAGTTCCATTATTTCCCCCTGCAGGCCGGGATAAGACTTCCCGTCTTTAGCTACAGCGCCGTTTATCCCGGTGCCGATAATAAAAACTGTCCCTGTCCCTATTTTATGCAAAGCTCCCTTTGGCGAAAGCTCCCCCCGCAACGCGGCAATGCAATCGTTTTCAATAACAACAGGGATATCTCTGCCATAATCCGATCTTAACATACCCTGGAGCACATCTTGGAGCGCGAAATGATCGAACGGGAGATTAGGCGCGGCAAACGGAGTGCCGATTATCCCGGAACGCGTATTAACCGGACCGGCAAAAGCAATACCCGCTTTTTCTATATTAGCGGGGTCTATGCCGCTTGATGCTACGACATTTTTGATCTGCCTATCGATCAAAGCAACGATATTTTGAGGCATAGCTTCTTTGGGTTTGACCCCCAATATTTCATGTAAATTTAATGAGTCGGCAACGAATAAAAAATCGCCCTTGAGGTTCAAAACCCCTGCGCCCAGCTTGGAACCGCCCAGGCTTAAAGCGACAATTACCGCCTCCCCTGCGGGTTTACCGTTGGTAACAGTCCCAGCACGAGCGAAACCGTAATCATCATCCCCAAAGGAATACATCTGCTTCTTACTGACTTTACCTTTCGAGGATATTTCATAAACATCAACCTTGAGGCTGCCCAAATCCAGGATAGCGACCGTAGGGTCAGAATTAAAACACCCGCTATGCATCCAGTTATCCGAGCCGGGATTTATAAGCAACTTTCCGCCAGACTCTTCCATCCAGGCAGTATGCGTATGTCCGGATATGATAACATCAGAATCCTGCCGGTCGTTTTCGTTAAGCTCTTTTATATCATGGATCAGGCAAATTTCTTTCCCGGATAATAATATTTTCAGCGGCCCGGGGCCTAACCAGATATTCTCCTCTGCGGCAGACAAAAGCTTTGCGGACTGCTGAGTATCGCTATTTCCCAATACCCCCCGCCATTGGCAGATAAGCCCGTTTAACTCTACAACCATAGCCGCTGCGGTAAAATCACCGGCGTGTAACACCAAATCCACTTTATTCTCATTAAAGAATCTCACTGCCAAGCTCAAACTCCCCTTATCATCGTGGGTATCTGAAACAATACCTACTGTATTAATGCCTTCCGTGTTTTCTATCTCCTTGAATCCGCCATCAGCAATACCGCTTCTCTTGGGCACAAATAAACAGGGTTTACTTTGTGGAGGCATAAACCTGTTATGATTCATTTCCTCCTTATTATTAAAGGCCTCGTTCTGATCCCAGTCGAATAACGCCCCCCAGAGTTCCCCGTGCATATTCATGATATTCCGGCCGATCAGCTTTTCGGCAGAGATCAGCAGGTCCGCCTTTTTGATCACGTCCTCGGTGAATTGCAGCCGGCAAAGTTTGCGCAGCGGCAGGCCAATCCGGTCTATTAACAAAGGACTCGTGCCGAATTCATTAAAAAGGGCGCTTAGATCTTTCGGCGAATCGGGATTCCGGGATAACCGCTCTGTGATAAACTTTAATACCTGCCGGGCGAATATCCCCTCCAGTATCTCCCCCGTGCTCCAACCGTAGAAATCTATACTTACAGGCTTATGGCAGGACTCAATGTGCTTTATTAAATCAGCTCCGAAATTTTCCGGGGAATCGCCACCGGCCAGCCTTCCGATCACCTGTGAGTTATACAAAAGACGCTGGACCCCCATTAAAGACTCGCAATACAGATCAAATACGGTTTTCGGGTCATCCTTCGCAGAGGTCAAGATTATCATCCCTCCGGCTAAACGGTCAACAATGACGTTTATCCCGTTCAACCCGGATACTATACCACCGGGCAGGATGGAACGGTCGACAGCCCAGATCAATATCTTCTCTTTTTTAACCTGCCCTGCCTGCAGGCGCTTCTGCCAGACTTGGCTATCGATCGAATCTTTGCCGGCATATAGCAAAGAAAATGCCAGGAGTTTGCGGTAATACTGTTTAGATTCATTGACAATGGAATTATGGAGAGAGAGATTACAGTTAATGAAAGAAACTATCTCGCGGGGCGCGTCCTGCAGTCTTACCGGTTCAATGATCTCCCTGACGTTGTCTTCCGAGATAGTGTTGATCTCAACAGCGCCTAACTGTTCCAACAATAAGGTCTTTAACCGTATAATATCGGAAATGTTTGTAGTATCCCAATTGCCGTTATTCAATAATAAAACCCCGGCCTTATTCAACATTTCATCTATATCATCGCTTTTCAACCGGCGGATACCGAAACCCCGCTTCAACTTTTCTTGCAGATAATACGAGGCTTTGACCATATCTTTCCCGAATCTTTCGGCCTCATCACCGAATTTCAGGGTTACCCCGCTGCTTCTGAATTTCTTGCGGTTATACGGTATCAAAAAATATATATCCTGTGTAAGGTCACGCTTTATCACTATCTTGGGATACCACAGGTCTGCGATAACACTCCACGCCTGGCCTATTATCTTACGCAATAATTGATACACAATAATTAACCCCCCGAGATTAGAACCGCCGCCCAAATAGGTAACAGTTACGGAGATCAGATCAAAAACAAAGCTCTTGATCGCTTCATTACGCTGGGCTTCCCGGCCGTAGCCCTGTTTTTTGCGGATGTGTTGCGACCAGATTATGCCGATCGGGGTGCTCACCAGGCCGCGGGCGATCAAAAAAGCGGAAACATTATCCAAGCCGAACAGATATATAAGCAGCGCGCTTCCCCCGAGGTCAATACCCATGAACAAGAACGTTCCCTTTATGCCGTCCCGAAAAAAATCAGCCAACTTCGGCCAGTCGATATCCCTTACCTTCCATTTATTGACCGCGTTCCCGTTCCAAAGTATCTCGTCGGTGATTATCGAACGCGTGTAAGTAAGGAACTGCCAGAACAACAAGGTTGCTAACGCATATTCCCAGCCCGCCCCTTCTTTAAAAGCGACCTGCGGCGCCCCGTCTATAATAAAAAGACTGAAATTCATCCCGATCGTGAAGTAGAATATCATACCCATCACCACAAAAGAAAAAACGATCCAAAAAACCTCCCGGGCGTGGATCTGTTTTCTTTGATAGATCCTTCGGATCCTCGGATCGTCTTCGCGCAAGCCAACGAGCGCACTATCGGCCGAACGATCAGTCCCGCCGCCGTCATTTTTCCGTATGCCCGGAGTTTTATCTATCGAGATCACAAATAGCCCGGCGGATTTGGCTTTTATCCCGAGCTTCAATCCCTCTTTAAGCAATTCCCCGGAATTACCGGATCCCGGGTTGCCGCAGATAAGATCCTCTGTATTTCCACTCAAAGAATAAAACCTTAGTGTATATTGCGCATCCCGGGCTCCGGGGACTCCCTGTAATCTTAATAACGGCTTAAGCGCCACCACCGCGACCTTATCTTCATTAATAGGGTTAATTATCCCGATCACGCTTTTTTCTTTATCGAACCGGGCGATAGCCAGGATATCGGAGGATTGTCCGGAAAGAACCATGTATTCGCCGGAGATCAACAAAGGGTTATTCTTGCGCAGCGAGAATAATCTTTTTCCCGATTCCCTATCCGAGGCACTGGCATCACACAGCCTCGGGACCGGCATGGACTGGGAATAATCGCCTTTATATTTATGGTTTTTGCCTATAAGCTGGCCGTTAAAAACCAGCATATACCCCGGCATAAACGCATACATGAAATACAGCAGCCGTTTATCATTATTATCCAACCGTGCCCAAAGATCGCCAAAATCAAAGGCGTCGTGTTCAGGGCCGAGATTTACCAGGTTTTCCCTCATTTCCCGAGGCTGAACTTCCAGTTCTTTCAAATATTCAATAAGGCCGGATAATTTTACCCTGTTTACCAACCCTTCGCTTGCATAATTCCTGGGTTTCCAGTTATATGCTCCGCAAAAGCGGAAATCAGCCATTCCCAGCAACTCCGGATGCCTCTCAAACCCTTCAAATAGAATGAACGATCCGGCACGGCCCAGCCGTATTCTATCGATAAAAGACCTTTCCGAATTATTCTCCGTTTCTATCCCCCAATTTTCTTTTAACTTATCCGGGAATACGGATAATGCAGCATCCACCCTGAAACCACCGATATTTTTATTCAACCAGAAAAAACCGGTTTCGATCCCGCTATCGATCACCGCGGGATCAGAAAGATCGGGCTGAGCCAGACTTCTCCATCGTCTGGGGAAATATTTCAGGGGGACCTCATCCGTAGCCGAAACCAGGAATAGGCCTTCATCCGGGGGGATTACGAATTCTTTAGCTTCCGGATATCCGACCATGGCACGCAACCGCGCATCCGCAGGATTGATTTCTATTTTCCTGCCTTCAAACTCCAGTTCTCCTGAAACATCCATCCGGCTGTTATGCAACGCCTCTGCCAGGCCTTTTCCGGCAGTTATTCTTCTGTGCAATTCTTCCCGGGTCAGGCTACTGCCCCGGATAAGCGCTGTTCTCTCTTCCTTGAAATAATTTCCGTCAGTAACATTGGTATAAAGAAAACGTTCAGGATGTTCTGCGCACAGATAACTTGATTTTGCTATATGCTGATTAGCTAATTGGTCGATCAGGACAGTTCTTATCCCCGCAGCTTTTGCGCCTTTGATGAAAGAATCGAGTTCGGCAAAGCTGCCTGCCCTTTTATCGATATTGCGGGGGTTTATTATTTCAAAAGGACTGCCGGTATGCTCCATTAACCCCAACAGATAGATATAATCTATCCCGCATTCTGCCAGATAAGCGAGTTCTTCCTGCGCGTTAACTAAACCACAGGTATTGTTTATCGGGTCACAGTAGTCCCGTAGGACCATTTCATATATTATCTTTGTTTTGCCCGGATCAGAAACATCCTTATCCTCCTCCCCGGGAAAAAGAAGCGCTAACCCGCGCAGGTTCTCAGCGACACTCCAGGCCTGGGCCTTGCAACCTAATTCATTCCAGGCAAAGATAGATTCACAGCGTTCATCGGATATTTCCGCGAGTCCTTTTATCTCGCCTTCCATCCGGCCATTGAATATTTCCGGAAATGATTGCACGTATTTGAATAAATACGCTAGAAATTCGAAATATTTGCTTTTATCCAGGAATTCAACGGTCTTCGCCCTGCCATATACCGCTATATGGGACTGAATGAAAAAACCCATCAACCAGGGCCATACGGTTCCCTGATGATACGAAGAATTATCTATATGGATAAATTTATAACCCTCATCCTTATACGACAGGCTGCGCAGGCCGCAGGGAGTAAACAGCTCGGATTTAACCTTCTCTACCACCCGGATCGACTTGTCATTATCCAGCAGGCCGAAGCTTACCGCGATTATTTGATTAGGCCGCACCTTTTCTGCCTGCTCTTTACTCCCGTCAATAGTATCAAAAAGACATTTCTCGTCTGCATTCCAAAATTTCACAAAGTTTTCTTTGACCCTTTCAGCTAAAATACGGTATTCGGTGTTTTTATCCGCGCCGCGGTTTACGATATCGTCCATGACAACCAGAGCATTATACCAAAGGGCATTTATCTCTACAGCCTTGCCATGCCTGCTGGTAACCGGCAGATCATCCACCTGGGCGTCCATCCAGGTCAATTGCGTATTTTTATTCCCGCTATAAAGCAGACAATCCGCTTTATCCATATGAATATCGATAGGGCGAAAATAGGTGGCGCCCTTTTCCGGATTCTCCCACATGTGCGCGGTCTTTATCCCATTTATATGCGCCCGGATTATTTCTTCAAGTATCTGATATACGGTATTATTTCCTGCCGAGTATTTTCGTTCTATGTCCGCCTTCAAAAATTCATAGTCTCCGGTGCTTCTCAAATATTGGCCTACAGCCCAGAAAAGCCATAAGCCGGCATCAACGCTGTTATAACAAGGATCTTGCCCGTCGCCCACAAGATTAGGCAGAAGCCCATCGCGCACGAATTTAAAATAAGCCGCCAATACTGCCCGGGCATGAAGGGGCCTGCCTGTAACAAGGCTTATCCCCGGCAATGAAACCATTGTATCCCTGCCCCAGTTCGATAATCCAACATCTGGATTGCGCTGATCAAAATGCGGAGAACCGGTAATTATCGCCCAATCATCAAGTTTGTGATCGAAATAGAGATATTTAACAGCCTGGGCCTTTAAGTCCAACAGAAGCGCCAGCGGATCGGCTTTTTCTCTTTTTAAGGTTTTAGCGCGTTTCTCGATCGCCTTGCCGTAAACCTTCAAAGCGTATCTTTGTTCCATAGCTTCAGCTGTAACCCTCAGGTTTGCCGCCCGGTAAGAATCCAGCATCAGCTTCTTCCACTGGTTTTTATCATCATAGAACATGCCTGAAGCTATTTCAGCTTTCCGGAATATGTCCGCCGGGGCCTTATCGTAAAACAGCTTTCCGTCGGCTACTGTTTTATCCGACTTATCTTTCTCAGTATAGGAATCGATCAAAAATCCGCATCCGGACCTCGTTTTCTTATCATAGTCAACTATCCATTCTGCCGGTCCGGCGCCGTTCAACGCTATATTAACCCCGCCGTTCAACCCTGTCCTTTGATCAGAGGTGCCGCAGGCTTCTTCTAAAGGCCGGGGCATATTCACGCACAGATCGGCTCCGATCGCCTGCAACTTAAGCATTTTAGCGTCGGAATTGGGGATATAAACAAACCTGCCGGAAAATTCCGGCATTTTCGTCCATCGTTTGAATTCCTCCACCCAGAACGGCATATATTCCGGACCGCCTATTACCACCTGCATCCCCAGGCCGTTAATAACCTGCCTGTTTTTAAACAGATAACCCAGGACCTCTTCGGCATTATAATATCTTCCGGGTTCCGGATGTATATCCCGCAGCCATAACGTCTTTAAACTTTCCCGGGTAAAAGTTTCATCTCTGTCAGCGCATAAAAGATGCACCAGGAATTGCAATATCGGGTATTGGCTCTTATAATCAACCAGCCTTCTGACTGCCCATAAAGCCGGTTTATTCGCATCCAGGGATATTCCGGTGCGTCTTTCTATTTCAGAGTAAGAAATGGTTTTACTTTCTTCATGTATAGACCAGAGCCGCTGCGGATCGTCAAGCAGCCCTTTTTCTTCGGCATTTCTTAGACTGTCCGACTTCCAGCTCTTTCCCGAGCCGTTAAGGATCCCGATAACCTGGTCCCCTGAGTCATGATCCAGCATACCTTCAAAAAGATATTTAGTCGCCACTGCATGCTCGTCGCTGACCCCGTTGATGACCACGTCCTCCAAACCTACGGCGGCGGAACAGAAATCCACAAAGCCGTCGGAGCTCAAGAACTTCGAACGCGCCTCCAAATGCCTTTCGCCGGGAGTGCCTACAACATACATCATCCGGTCCACGTCGGTTCCCAGATGGGAAGCACAGAACATCTCCAACCCGGCAGGGACAATAGTGTGGTTGGTATATACCAAAGCTGTTTTATCGAAATAAACATCATCCGCCCGGATCAAAGTAGCGGCCACCACAGTGTGCGCCTCGTTAAGGTGCAGGATGTCCGGGACCATATTCATCCTTTGGAAGAATTTATAGACCGCCTTGCCAAAAACGACTTCCTGCGTAAAACGATGGACCCGGTCATCGGTATAAAGGATATCCAGGGCCTTTGGAGCCCAGAATAAATAGTCATCTGTTCCGCCGCGGGTGATCTTAAATACCTCTACTTTATACAAAGGGTTCTTATACGGGTCACCCGGGGTGTTTTCATCCCAGGCCCGCACCTGAAAACTTACCGGTTTACCACCGTTGTCATAAACCCTTTTTATGACCTCGTTATTAATAAGCCCGGAATAATCAACACAGACCCTTTTACCTGCTTTTAGTATATGCGAATACATCGGCTGGCATCCGCAGGCCTTCATGCCTATATCGGCCAATCCTTCCAATTTATCCCCGA
>JALOCB010000045.1 GCA_023227985.1 Candidatus Omnitrophota bacterium
ATATGCAATAATCGGAACCTATACCATATTGCGATATCGTTTATTAGACATTAATATTATCATAACACGCGCCGGACTATTCATTGGTGTATATACTTTAGTACTAGGCTTACCTTTCGCTATTACTGCCTACTATAAGAATTGGCTCATTGATAATTTTTCTTCTACTTGGTGGGTAATGCCAATGGGGCTCATGGGTTTATTAGCTACTGTTGGACCTTTTGTTTACATTTTCCTCCAACATAGAGCAGAAGCAAGGCTTATGAAAGAACAGCGCCGCTACCAGGACTCTTTAAAACACGCCGCAGTCGGAATGACCCGCATCCGCAACCTGCGCAAACTGCTCAGCCTTATCGCTCATATTGTTACTAAGACAGTACGCGTTTCTTTTGCCGCGGTTTACCTGCTTGATGAAGGAAAAGAACAATTTATCCTGCAGGTCAGCAGGGATAGGGGTAAAACAGAGCCCACGTCCGCGATCAGCGCTTATATCCCTTTGATCCATGTCCTGACAATAAAACGCCAGCCGCTGGTATATGAAGAAGTGAAGCGCCAGATGCAGGATTCCCATGACAAAGTAATGAAGGGGCTGGAAGAAAACATGCGCCAGTTGAACGCCGCGGTAGTCATTCCCAGCTTCCTCGACCATACCCTGATCGGGCTTATTGTTTTAGGCGAAAAACTCTCCGGGCAGATGTATACTCCGGATGACCTGACTGTATTCGAGGTTTTAGCCAGCCAGGCAGCCCTTGCCATTGAAAACGCCCAGTTCTATGAAGAAGCCAAGGAAATGCAGGCCCAGATCGGCCAGGCTGAAAAGATGGCTACCATAGGAACCATGGCTGACGGCTTGTCGCACCAGATCAATAACCGATTTTACGCGCTTTCTTTGATCGCCGGGGATACTATTGATACTATAAAGCTTACTGATACCGCCAGATGTTCCCCTGAGATCCAGGAGATGATCAAGCAGATCAATTCAGCCCTGGAACGCATCCAAGTCAATGTTATGCAGGGAGGAGAGGTAGTCAAAGGCATCCTGAAATATACCCGTAAAGGCGATGAAGGAATGGAGGCATTGACTATAGACCAGATAATCGACGGGACCATACTCATGGTCCAATATAAAGTCAAGCTTGGAGAGATCGACATCATCCGCGATTACCCCAAAGATACCCCGAAAATCAAAGCCAACCTGGTCCAGATGCAGGAAGTCTTCTTTAATTTTATTGATAATGCCTATGATTCTATAGTCGAACGTAAAACCCTGCTGAAAGAACCGGGATATCGGGGAAAAATCGTTGTTTCCGCGCGCAAATCAAATACCGATAACATAATAGAGATAACGATCAGCGATAATGGGATGGGAGTACGACAGGAAGACATCAAAAAGATATTCACGCCGTTCTTTACCACCAAGGTTTCTTCCAGAAAAGGAACAGGCCTGGGCCTATATGTCATCCGGAATATAATAACCGAGAGCCATAACGGTAAAATAAATTTCAGTTCGGAATATAAAAGAGGGACGAAATTCATTTTGGAACTGCCGATCGCCGGACAATAAAAACGCTTAACAAAACCGGTTTTCTGGTGTATATTTTATTTCTATATTAACTACCAAGGAGACGCCTTACTTATGCCCAGACTAATGATCGTAGATGATGAAGATGATGTTAGGGAATTCGCGGCTAATTTCTTCCGCAAGCGCAAAATAGAGGTAACTACAGCCGGAACCGGCGAAGATGCCATAAAAAAAGCGCAAGCTGATAAACCTGACTTGATCCTGATGGATATCCGGATGTCGGGTATTGACGGGATCCAGGCGCTGGAAGCGATAAAAAAGATAAATCCATCGGTAAAAGTGGTGATGGTTACCGGCACAAAACCGGATGAGAATGAAACAGCCAAGAAATGCCTGGAGTTAGGCGCCTGCGGATACGTGCACAAACCGCTAAGGCTTGATGAATTGGAAACGATCGTCATGACAAACCTCAAATAAACCGAGCTATGGTCGTAAATTATAAAAGAGAGCTGGAAAGAGCGGCAAAAACAATGATCCTGGTGCACGAACCGGAGTTATTGATCAAAATGATCATCCGGATGATCGTGCAAAAAGTAAGGGTCAGCCACGCCAGCATCCTACTGCGCAATCCGGACAAAAACTCCTATGTCTTATCCGTTTCCCGGGGGCCTCTGGGGGTGAAAATACCTGAAGGCTTTACCCGGATGGATAACGACAACCCGCTTATCCGCATATTCCGCGAGCATAAAAACAATTTTATTTTTAATACTGATTACCTGGTCATTGAAGAAGGTCGTAAATTCCTGGACACAACCGCGGATTCCGTGCTAAAACAGCTGCTTTCCAGCGCCATTTACGAGATGGAGATACTGGAAACCACGGTCTGCATCCCGTGCTATTTCAGGGATGATATGTTAGGCATCCTGCTCTTAGGCGATAAAAAAGAAACCGCAAAATTAGGCAATGACGAATTGGACTTCCTTATTGCGCTATCGCAGGATGTGGCCATGGCTTTGCGCAATGCCCAGCTTTTTAACCAGCTGAAGGACGAGTTGGAAAACAAGCAAAAACTGTTCTTACACACGACCATAGCCCTGGCCGCGGCCATAGACGCCAAGGACCATTATACCCACGGCCATACCAGCAGAGTCACGAATGTCAGCCTTTTGGTGGCAAAGAAATACGCGGAAAAACACAAAAACATAAGTGACCCGCACTTCATCGAGAACGTCCAGATCGCCAGCCTTTTGCACGATATCGGCAAGATCGGAGTCCCGGAAAGTATCCTCAATAAACAAGGCCCTTTGACCGATGAGGAAAGAAAGAAGATAAACGAGCATCCGATGATAGGCGTGAATATTTTAACCAGTATCCATGAATTAAAAGATGCCATCCAGGGAGTAAAATACCATCACGAACGGTATGACGGCAAAGGTTATCCCGAAGGGCTAAAAGGGGAGGCGATACCGCTGATCGCCGCTATAATCACTATCGCCGATTCTTACGACGCAATGGTCTCTGACCGGCCCTACCGGTCTGGAATGTCTAAGGATAAAGCCATTGAAGAGATAAAACGCTGCACCGGAGCTCAATTCACCCCCGAAATAGCGTCCCTGTTCCTTGAACTCTACCAGGAAGGCAAAGTTTAAGCCATGACCAAGAAAAATATCATCCTGTTGTACATCTCGGAAATATCCGGCCACCGCAGCGCGGCAGTGGCTATAGAAAAATCACTCAAGTTGCTATCGCATAACGCCGATATATTAAACCTTAACGGCTTCCGCTACACCAATCCCATATCCGAGAAGATCGTCAACCGCATATATTCAGCGGTGATCAAAAACACCCCCAAGATCTGGGATTATATGTACGATAACCCAAAGGTAAAGAAAAAACTCGATAAGATCAAAAATTCCATCCACAAGATGAACTCCCCGAAATTAAAGAAACTGTTCGCCGGATTCTCCCCGAACGCAGTGGTCTGCACCCAGGCATTCCCCTGCGGGATGGTCGCCGACTACAAAAAAACATACAACTCCAACCTGCCGCTGATCGCTGTGCTTACTGATTTTGTCCCGCATTCATATTGGATCTACGATACTGTCGATTATTACATCGTCCCTTCAGAAGAGGTGGCGGAAAAACTGGCCAAAAAAGGCGTGCCCAGCCACAAGATAAAGCCGTTCGGCATACCGTTCAATCCGGACTTTAACGCCGCGGTCGACAAAGAAAAGATAAAACATAAGCTTAACCTGGATCCTGAGGTAAAAACCATACTGATAATGGGCGGCGGACAGGGGCTGGGGCCGATCAAAACCATAGTAAAATCCCTGGAACGGGTAAAAGAACCGATACAGGAATTGATCGTTACCGGCACAAACAGGAAACTATATCATTCGCTTAAAAAGAAAATACGCAAATATAAGAAAAAGATACAGCTTTTCGGATACGCCAATAACGTAAACGAATTAATGGTGGCTTCGGATATCGTGATAACCAAACCCGGAGGAATAACCACCTCTGAGGCGCTGGCCAAAAGGCTGCCGATACTGATATTAAAACCCCTGCCCGGACAGGAAATGAACAACTGCACATACCTGGTCCAGCAAAAAGCCGGGATCAGGATCGACAAACCCCAAAAGATACATCATATTATCGACGAGCTGATCGCGAATCCGGATAAATTAGACAGCCTTTCACAGGCCGCCGGCCGCATCTCAAAACCAGAGGCGAGCCTTGACATAGCCAGGTTCGTGCTTAACCTTCATTAAAAATGACCAGTTATTTGCTTTATAAACTCGGCGAATTAATTACCTTAGCGGTCCCTTTAAGGATCGGTTATAAGATCGCGGCGTTCTTCTCAGACCTGCATTACTTTTTTGCCAAGGTTGACCGGGCCGAGGTAACCGCCAACTTAAAGACCATATTCCCGGATAAAA
The DNA here is from genome assembly GCA_023227985.1 of Candidatus Omnitrophota bacterium. Taxonomy (NCBI): domain Bacteria; kingdom Pseudomonadati; phylum Candidatus Omnitrophota; species Candidatus Omnitrophota bacterium. Next base: position 4,462 of record JALOCB010000045.1, read on the forward strand.
CCGACAAGGAAATCGGAAGGATCAGGAGAATGATCTTCCGTAATTTCGCCAAATACCTGGTTGATTTTTTCCGTTATCCTTTGGTAAACAAGGCATATATCGATAAAAACGTCAGGGTAGCCAACCAGCATTATTTTGACGAGGCGTTAGCCAGAGGCAAAGGCGTGATAGTCCTCACCGCCCATATCGGCAACTGGGAATTGGGAGGGGTGACCATAGGGCTTTTAGGCTATCCTTTCTGGGTGGTGGCCCTGGCGCATAAAAATAAAAAGGTCGATGAATTCTTTAACAAACGCAGGGAAAGCATGGGGATGAAGGTTATCCCATTCGCCAAAGCCGCGCGTCAGTGCTTTAAAGTCATAAAAGATAACCAGATGGTGGCCCTGGTCGGGGACAAAGATTACACTAAAGATGGCGGGGTAATCGTGGATTTCTTCGGGAAACCCACATCGCTTCCCCAGGGACCGGCGGCGTTCTCACTGATGACCGGCGCGGTCATCCTGCCCGGATTTATGCTCAGGGAACCGGACGACAGTTTCACCCTGTACATGGAAAAGCCGCTAGAGCCTGACCCGTCCAAAGATTACAAAAATGAAAATGACCTTAAAGAAATGGTCAACCGGTACAAGACGATCCTGGAAGACTATATAAAAAAATACCCGGACCAATGGTATATGTTCCGCGAATTCCGGGTAAAGAACAACAAGAAATGAGAACCTGCGTACTGATCCCCACTCATAACGAAGCCAAGAATATCGCCGCTCTGGTCGAGAATATCCGGGGGCAAAAAATGGATATCCTGGTCATCGACGACGGCTCATCCGATAATACCGCGGGTCTTGCCGAGGACAACGGAGCGGAAGTCATAAAAAACCCGCGTAACCTCGGTAAAGGAGCATCGTTGATCAAAGGCTTCGAACATATCCTAACTGCCGGCTTTGACGCGTGCATTACCATGGACGGCGACGGACAGCACCGGCCGGAAGAAATATCGAGCTTCATTCAGGAAGCCGCAAACTCCGATGCCGGGATAATAATCGGCAACCGTATGGCTAAAAGCGCTAATATGCCCCTTATCCGGGTGTTCACCAATAAATTCATGTCCTGGCTTATTTCCAAGATCGCCCGCCAGGACATATGCGACAGCCAATGTGGATTCAGATTGATCCGAAAAGAAGTCCTGAAAAAGATAAAACTGCACAGTGCCAAATTTGAGATCGAATCCGAAATAATAATCGAAGCCAGCCGTAACGGATTTAAGATCGCGTCGGTCCCGATCACCTCGGTCTACATTAACGAAACCAGCCATATAAACCCGGTTACCGATACACTGCGCTTCCTGCGTTTCCTTTATAAACGGGTATCTGGGCGGCGCTCAAACCGGACGCGAAACAATGATTAGCGCCATATTGGAAGGCCTTAAAAACACCCCCCGCGACTTGATCGTGATGCTCGTCGCCGCGCTCCCCATAGCGGAATTACGCGGCGCGATACCGTTGGCATGGTCAATGGGGATGTCAATGCAAAAAGCCTTCTGGCTTTCTGTTATCGGCAACGCTCTTCCGGTAATCCCGATCCTGTTCCTGCTAAAACCGGTTTCCGCCAAGTTAAGCAGGCTGAAGGTATTCAAACGTTTTTTTGACTGGCTTTTTGAACGCACTATGAAAAAAGCTAATACTGTCCAAAAATGGGAAACATTGGGGCTTGCTATATTGGTAGCCATACCTTTACCAATGACCGGCGCCTGGACAGGGGCCATAGCCGCGTCATTGCTTAAAATGAGACTGCGTTACGCGCTCATCGGCTGCATCCTGGGGATACTCGGGGCAGGGGTGATCGTAACCATTCTCTGCGCTCTGGGTATAATGAGCTGGAAGGCGGTAACACAATGATACAAGTCTATACGGGAAACGGCAAAGGTAAAACCACCGCGGCGATAGGCCTGGCAGTAAGAGCCTGCGGCGCCGGGTTAAAGGTATATATCGCCCAATTCATCAAAGGCAAGAATTACAGCGAGATCAAGGCGTTAAGGAAGTTCCGGCCTAACCTGACCATCGAGCAATTCGGCAGGGGAACCTTTATAAAAATCCCGGGGCCGGTTGACCGCGATCTGGCGGTAAAAGGCCTAAAGAAAGTAAAACAGATATTATCCGAGAACAGGTTCGACCTGATCATCCTGGATGAGATCAATAACGCGCTGGAGATCAAGCTGTTGGAACTGCCCAGCGTCCTAAAATTGCTGGGGATGGCGCCTAAAGAGACCGAAATAGTCCTTACCGGCAGGAACGCGCACCCGGATATAATCGCGAAAGCCGACCTGGTCAGCGAGATAAACGAGGTAAAGCATTATTTTAAGGACGGCGTTAAAGCCCGAAGAGGAATAGAGTTTTAATAATCCCGCGCCAATAAAGAAAGTCATGACCTTAAGCTCAAAGCATTATTTTGGGCACCCAGACTATCCGCAAGGTCATGAGGATACTGATCCAGTTCGAGAATAAACCGCTTCTATTCCAGGACCCCGATTTCATCATCTCCTGTACAGACCCCGCGGCACTTACCGATTCTTTCCAACAGATCGAGATAGCGCTTAAACGCGGCTATTATTTAGCCGGTTTTTTATCCTATGAAGCCGGATACTTTTCTGAAGAAAAACTTAAGAAAAATAAAACTTATGATTTCCCGTTGATCTGCCTCGGAGCATACAAGGCGCCTCAGCGCAATAACCTGCGCCCCGAAAGATCATCCCGGGAAAATATATTAGAAAACCTGCGTTTGAATATCTCCCGGGATAGATACAACCGCCATATACAGGCGATACGCGGGCATATCGCCGAAGGGGATGTTTATCAAATCACCTATTGCCTGAAATTACTGTTTTCCTTCCGCGGCGACCCGTTTTCCCTTTACAACACGCTTTTAAAAGAGCAACCTGTGCCATACCCGGCCTATATCGAAACAGCCGGGTTCCATATTCTTTCGCTTTCACCGGAGATGTTCATTAAGAAACGCTATTCGCGTATTGTGACCAAACCGATGAAAGGGACCTGGCAGCGCGGCAGGGATATTCTATCCGACGCGATCAACAGGATACGTTTCCAGTATGATGAAAAGAACCGGGCGGAGAACCTGATGATCGCCGACCTGCTGAGAAATGACCTGGGTAGAATAGGGACCCGGATCAAAGCGCCCCGGCTTTTTGAGATATCAGGTTATAAAAAGCTTTTTCAGATGACTTCCACGGTAACCGCGGATATTGACAGAGAGATGCCTGTTTACCGGCTCCTTAGCGCCATTTTCCCTTCAGGATCAGTGACCGGCGCCCCCAAAATACGCGCAATGGAGATTATCCGGGAACTGGAAGGTGAAGAACGCCTGATCTATACCGGGGCCATAGGTTACATCACGCCCAAGAAAGATATGTTTTTCAATATCCCCATACGCACGCTTCTGATCCGGGGAACAAACGGAGAAATGGGTATAGGCGGAGGCATTGTCTGGGATTCCACCGAACAGGGGGAATGGGATGAAGGCCTGCTTAAGGCCCGTTTTCTTACCGATATAGCCGCATTACCAATAAACATCTAATCCTTGCTTTTACGTCGGGAATATGATATTATATTGAAGTAGTTTATACTGCCGTGCCGAAAAATCCTCGCCTTATATGCCATGTTAATTATCAAATAAATCGGAAGGAGCTGGCTATCAAAAAAATCAGGACTTCGCAAAAGAACCGAAAATGCCGGTACCCGCACTGCAAGCATATCTTAAGCATATACAATCACGAGATATATTGCCATATTCATATCGGACAGGCTTTGTCCCTGGATAAAACCAAAGAGATAAAACCACTTTAAAGCTGATACAGGCAACGACCAATATGAAAACAAAGATATACCGGATAATTGGCTCTGTTTTATTATCCTTATCCTTAGTATCTTACGGCATATCCGCTTTCAAATTCGCCTCGGAGAACCACCTCAAATACCCATTATCCTACCTGATATTGCCGCTTTTGACTTTCCTGGCGCTTCATCCGGGCATATGGATATCCCTGTACCTTTTTCGCATCGCCGAACGCAACGATACCCCCAATAAAAAATCGCAGTTGCTCAAATTGATCAAAATATACGCTGTTTTCGCGGGGATAATGCTGCTACGGACAATGTATCTTGTTGTAATGAGATATCAGATACTGGGCATTTATATAATCCTGTCGCTGTTCGTTCTATTGATCTCCATACCCATAATTATGTCCCAACGCAAGGCCATAAGATGAAAAAGAGGGCTATGCTGTTAAAACTGTTTTTTTATTCCTGCCTTTTTCTGCTTTTCACACAACAAAGCGGCTTGAGCCAAGGACCCGGATCCGTGGAATGGGAAATATTTAACGGGGGATTCTT
>JALOCB010000046.1 GCA_023227985.1 Candidatus Omnitrophota bacterium
ACGCAAGTCATTATAAATCAATTACTTTCAAGCCTGCTAAGTGGTTGAATTGTGTATTTAACCGGCTATATGTGCGCTTAAACAGGGGATATTTGCGGATATCCCCTTGCCGATAGCAGGATCAGGCGATGTTTGTAATGATTGCGGGATGGTAAATATGACCGCTACCGCCTTTTTGTTCCGGGATATTTTATCTATCATCCTCGTTTGGGAGCATATGAATCCTTGGGAGGTTTTTACTGCCGCATATCGAGAAAATATCACAAAATACTTGACTTGGCTGCGCTTATATAAGATAATATTTTTGTAAAATCAATAAATCCATAATCATATAAAATCGTGCAATGTTTTATATAGATCGCGCCTTGACAGAAGAAAGGGGACATGCTATACTTTGTTCTGACAAGTAGTAAAGTAGTGGAAAATCGAAAGGGCAAACTCAAGGTAACTTGGGGGCGCAAAGTCAAGCGTCCCGGTATTTTTACGGGACAGGCAGACTGCCGAAATTTCTAGTTCATCTCAGGAGATTAATAGTCTGCCTGAGATTTTTTTTTAAAAAACCCGAAAGTGCCAGGCACTAAGATAAGAAAACCTTCAAAAAGTGCCGGAAAAAAGAAAAAATGCCCAGGTTGCCCAGGATTTACATAGAAAACGCGGTATATTTCGTGACTTGCAGGGGTGAGCATAATGAGGATATTTTTAAGGACAAAGAGGACTACCGAATGTTTTTAGAACTATTAAACAAATATCAGGAGCAATACGGCATAAAAATATTCGCTTATTGCCTTATGCCTGATCATTTGCATTTGCTTTTGGAAATGGATAAACCGGCTAAGGATATCGCTTTCCAGCCTAATCGTTCAGTTGATATGTCTGATTTTATGCGCGGATTGAACAATAACTACACGAAATATTTCAACGGCCGTTACGGCCGCAAAGGCCATTTATTCCGCGAGAGGTTCAAATCCGCAATGGTGGAAAAGAACAGCTATCTTTTAAAAATGACCGCCTATTTACATTTGAATCCCGAAACGCTCAACCTTACCGCAGATGCCCGGCAATACCCTTACAGCAGTTATCAGCTTTATCTTCACAATGATCAATTTGGGCAAAACAGCCGGGGTCTTATGAAAGCCGCGGTTGAAGAAGCCTTGAGTTTATTGAAAAGCCAGGGTTACGCGGATTACGTGAGCGGGCTTTCTGTGGATGAAAGGGAGTTTATCCATAAGCGGATAAACCGCGGAGGGATCCTGGGCAATGAAGATTTTGTCAGCCGGGTAAGATCTGAAGTGCGGGCTTACCAGGCGCAGGTCCCGGGTCAGAAATACGAAGCCAACGGCCGAAAGAGCTACCGTCTGGTTTTTGTCACAGCGGGAGCGGTATTGGTCGTCATCGCCGCAGCCGGGGGCATTTATCTCTTATCGGTAAAGAAGAACCTCAGCGAAACGAATAAGCAGATCAAGAAACTTGAGATTATGAACAAGGAAGCGGATAGATCCGAAGTCCGGAAGGGCGAGAATAAGATCTCCGAAGAGTTAAGATCCGCTCAGTGGGAGGTCCGGCTTGTCCCTGTCAGCGGAGGCAGGGAGAATGCGGATACCTTGAGTTTCCGCAACGGCAAGTTCATCTCCTCAAAACTTATCTCATTCGGTTTTTCCGATTCAAATTATTCCCAGGTTATTGAAAGTAACGGCAAGTTGACCTGGGAGACCATGCAGACCGCTTCCGGGGGCATCGCTTCCTGGCGCGGGGAAATGGAAAACGGCAGGTTAAGGGGCACTCTAAGCCTGCGGCAGGAGGGAAAAGAACCGGAGGATTTTTCATTCGTGAGCACCGGATACAGTAAGCAATAAAACCCCAAGGAGGCCGAAGATGGCTAACGTCAGATCGAAAAACAGATTCGCGGCGGTAATTGCCTGCGCGATATTTTTGTTCGGGACCTCGGTTATTTCTTTCGCCGCGGAGAGCTCCGAAAAAACGGCCTCCGGTTTGTTCAGGAAGGAAATACTGGTAAAGCTTGATCCTGGCGTCATCGCTATGCCTATGGGCGAAGTCGCGCGTATCCCCATCTCCGGGGTAAGAGTGCGTTCTTCTGATTTGCGGGCCTTGAATACAAAATATAATGCCGTCTCTATTGAGAAGATATACGAAGTAAAAGAAAAAGGCGCGCTGGACGAGCCGTTGAAGTTAAAAGGGATGAAAACCGGCGATCCCGGCGCGGCCAGTAACGTAAAAAAAGCGGCCAATCCGGACCTGGCAAAAATATTCCCCAGGGAAGATACCAAGGTGGTGGTCCTGGCCCCGGACAAGGAATTTGTTGAGTCGTCAGAGATATTTTTTATGCAGTTCGAACTTAATCCCGGCGTGGTAATAGAGGATATGCTCGCCGAATACAGGGCTGTGCCTGTTGTCCTGTACGCGGACGTGATAACAAGGAAGGCCAAAAATGAAAAATAAATACGCGGCCAGAAAAAAAGAGAATCCGGATGGTTTTAGTAAATGGCAGGCAAGCAGAAGCCTGTTCGGTCTTGCCGGACTGGTTTTTATCTTCTACGGGTTCTTATGCCTGCTTTATCCCGCGGACGCCCTTGCCCGCACCCGGGTGCAGTCCGGGTCGGTTTCGGCAGTTACCACGACCAACCCGATAGAAGTAACCCTTCCCGAAGCTGTGGATAAGAGCAAAGCCATTATTGTTTTTTCATTCTACACCAACGTCACGGGCCCGGCGTACAATATTTTCGCTTCCAGGTTTAAGCCTGGAGACGGGACTAACCGGATTATCCAGTTCCAGAGGAATACCGGCAATACCGGCACCCGGCAGATGATCTACTACTCGGTCATTGAATCCGACGCCTTTGAAGTGGAATATACCGAGACCTCGTTTGGCTACGGGGTCTGTTCGATGACCACTGACCTTTCCGGGGGTATAGACTTTAGCCAGGGCAAGACCTTTGTGATCTCCAACGGCACCAAGGTCAATACCACTACCTCAAACTACATAATCCAGGGTTTTTTTACCACGGAGGTCGTATACAATACAGCTCCTACCGTGGATCAGTTATTGATCGAGCGTTATAATACGTCAGCCACCGAAGCAACCGCCGAGGTCTGGACCTTTGTGGTCAAATTAAAAGATGATTCCACTGTGCAGTGCGGCGCGCTTAGCGCCATAAGCACGGATTACATGGTTACCGGCGAATTGACAAACGCAGTCGACCGCTCAAAATCGTTTTTGATATTCAGCGCCTCCAACTCCGACTACAGCTGCGACCAGCAGTGGCGCGGTTCGATCGTCTCGGATAAGAGCGTGGGGTTCAACAAAAGGTCCTCCGGCGGAAGCGCCAATATTTATTACTATTGCGTGGAGTTAGGCACATTAGGCTTTACCGAGAACGGCGCAGGGACCATTAACGCGTCTGGAGACAGATTGGCCACGGTAAATTTCAACCTGTCCAAGACATATGACGCTGACTGGCGTTTCGGCATTCTTTCTTTGGACTCCAGCGGGACAAGTTCGTATCCGGACAGGTTCAGGGCCTCTATTGATTTTACCGGCGATTCTGTTGTCAGCGTGTCCAAAGGCGACAATTCATACACCTCGGTTGTTGACTATTTTGCCATCCAGCTTCAGCCGTTGAAAGTAATCACACCGAATACCGCGGTTACCTGGAAATGCGGGGAAGAGCAGGAGATCAGCTGGTACGCGCCTGCGCGAATATCCACCGTAAATATTTACCTTTCCAATGACGGAGGATCCACTTATCCGATCACGATCGTTGCCGGGGCGGCCAACAGCGCTTCAGGGGTTTCTACCCACAACTGGACGCCGTCCGCCGGTGACGGCACTGTGATCGGCAACCAGATGCGCATAAAAGTGGTGGACCAGGCGTATATAACCGCAGGAGGCACGCCGGTTGCCGCGGACTGCAAATATTCTTCCGACGCCTCGGATGTGGACTTTGAAATTATCGGTAAATTAGAGCTTACCGGAACAGCTAACGGCGGGACAGAGATAATTTACAGCGATCCGTTGGACATTACCTGGAATTATTACGGGAATACCGGTGACCCCGCCAAAACAGTGGCTATTAAGTACGACACGAACAGCGGCAGCGGCGGTTATACAAATGTTATAGCTGCCGGCGTTGCCGCCGGGCTTGAGACCTATGCTTTGGATTGGGGCGCTACGCCTTTGCCTTTGGGCAATACCATAAAAATAAGGATAGAGCAGGACAGTCCTGCTGGATACACCGGCACTGTTTATGCAGAATCCGCTTCGAACATCACGGTCCGGGGCGATATCACCCTGGTCGCGCCCACTGCCGCCGGCCTTACCTGGAATGCCGGGGATACGCAGTATATCCAGTGGACTTATAAAGGAGATGAAAGTTTCCGGACCCAGGGCGTGAGCATAAGGTTATCCCGGGACGGGGGAGAGACCTGGCCGGTGGAAATTACTTCTTTGGTCGCCGCTGATTATAAGGAAAACTCGGAAGATACCTATTATAATAAATCCTGGGCGGTCCTTCCTCCGGTAACCAGCGGGGCGTATGCCAAGGTTAAGATAACCAGCAATAAGGATTCCACAATTACCGACCAGTCGGAGAATAGTTTCACCCTGGGCGGCTCTCTGACGGTTACTTCTCCTGATACCGCGTTATCCTGGGAAGCCGGGACCTCGCAGGATATTACCTGGGATTACAGCGGTGATAATATCGGCCCGTTAAATATAAAAATTTCCCGTAATAACGGAGGCACGTGGGAAACATTGGCTTCCGGGGTTTCTTTAGGCAGTTCAGGGTCCGGTTCATGGGCCTGGAATCCGGTCACTGCCCCGGCAGGCGCGGACAACCTGATCAAGGTGGAAAGCGCTAAGGTTTTAGGCGGGGTTAATTTCTACGATTATATCTCCGATGTTTCCGGTTCGTCCTTTGAGATCCAGCAGGTAATTACCGTGGGAAGGCCTAATACCAGCCTGGTTTTCCGCGTAGGGACAAACGAACAAATAGGCTGGACGGTTAACGGAACCGTGGATAAATTCGATATCCTTTATACTACTGCAGCCAGTCCGACTGACGATGATTGGGTTTTGATCACTCCGGCCGGAGAAGGGACTACGGGCGCGGAAACCGGCAGCTACGATTACAACTGGACCTGGACCAATATCCCGGATAATTTAAGCGACACAGTAAAGGTCAGGGTCAGGGATTTTAGCAGGCCGACTATCATTCTGGACGACAGCAATGTAAATTTTAAGATCAAAGGTTCTATCAGCGTTACCAATCCCGGAGGGGCCTCAGGCAGCATACTTAATGTAGGGGTGCCTACCAGCATTACCTGGAATGTTACCGGAAGCGTGGGTTCTCTGGCTGTCCCTAAAACATTAAATGTCCGGTTGTCAATGAACGGCGGCAGCAGTTATCCCGTGTTCATCGGGACAAAACAGGTAACCGGCGCAGGGACTTATTCGCTTTCCTGGACGCCTACCGCCGCCCAGATGGGAGTCAATAACAAGATCATGATCGGTTTGGACGGCGATGAAGACCTTGTCCTGGGAACCGCCGGGGCATCGGAATACAGCTTTTCGGTGGAGCCTAAGCTTACCCTTCTTTATCCCAACGCGGCCAACCTTTCCTTTCAGATCGGGGATACGGTTTACATTAAATGGACGCCTAATCCCGAGGATTTCGGGACCATGGAGCTTAAATACGATACCAACAGCGGCAAGGGCGATGACGGGATACTGGGCAACTCCGATGATTATCAGGGGACGATAAATACCGTTTCTGTTAATTCCAATAATGTGCCTTCAGGGGAAAGCGATATCGGCTATAAATGGGAGATCGCGGATGTTTCCGGTATTGTCGGAAATAAATTGCGGGTCAAGATATACCAGACAGGCAAGGCTTCCTCGGTTTACGCGATAGGCGATTTTGATTTTACCATAAAAGGGACGCTCACTCTTACCGGCGCGGCTGACGGTACCGACAGCCCGGTTTGGGGCATAGGTGAGACAAAACAGATCACCTGGGATGCGGAAGGCGATATCGGCACCGTGGCTTTGAAATACACCGAGGACGGGGAGACATTTATCCCTGTGCTTGACGCCGAAAGCAATCCGGTGACCGTCGATTGCGGCGGAACCGGTTCATACAGCTATGGCTGGACCATACCGAACAGCGCGATCTCTACCGACCTGAAATCCGGGGTGAAATTCCGCGTAGAATCGGTCAACGACCCGAATAACATCAATTCCGTATCCACCGGCACGCTTACCATAAAGAAACGTTACCTTAATGTGGCTGTGCCTTCATCAATCCTGTATGTGAGCGATAATGATGTGGCTTTGACCAATATCTCATGGGATACAAAGGGCAACGTTCCTCCGCCTACAACGATTCAGGTGAAGTTGGCTTATGATCTGGGCACAGGAACCTTTCCTTATAATATAAACGACGGCAATCCCACGCTTGACAGTGCCGGGTGGGTCTGGGATGTGCCCGCGGACGCTATCGGCGACACGGTCAAGGTCAGGGTAATGTCAGCCGGTTTCCCGGATGATGTTTATGCCGATACGGCGCCTTTTACTGTAAAAGGCAAGATCCTCTCGGTTTTTCCCACTGCCAGCGATACCCTGGTGGTCGGTAATTCCGTTTCCGGTGGCATCCAGTATGAGAAAAAAGGCAATATCGGGAATTTGAAGATCGAATATATCCATAACGGATATTCCACCGAAATAACCCCGGTAGGCGGAACGGATGAGGGCACGTCTTTTGCCTGGACAGTCGTTGATGTGGATTCTAACGGCGGCAATGTAATCGACGCCAGCGGCAGCAAGAACAGCAAATTCAAGTTTACCAGCTTGGGCGATCTGCCGGTGACCAAAGAGTCGGCGAACTTCCAGATCCGCGGCGAGGTTTATGATGTCGAACCTTATAATGGCCTGCCTCTGCCTATGGGCAGCACCCAGCTTATAAAATGGAAGACCCGCGGCAATGTAGGCAATGTCCGGATCAGGCTGGACTTATACGACGGTAACGGCCCTGACGGCACAGCCAATACCGGTGATGAATTTACAAACGCGGTTTACGCCCCGGATGACGTTACTACCGGGGAATCTGTCGCTTATACCCAAGGGACGGACGGCTGGTCATGGAAGGTCCCTAATCTGCCCAGCACCCAAGCCCGGATCAGGGTGGAAAGCATCGCCAACCCTTATGATTATACTAATCCGACCAAGGCAATGGCTACTTACGCCGTATCGCAGGGCGCGGCATTGTACCTTCGCGGCGCTATAAACAGCGTTACCGCCCAGGATACTCCCTGGAAGAACGGAGATGTCAATAAGCTTATAGATTGGACCACTACAGGGACCGTGGGCGCGGTTGATATAACGCTTTATTATGACCATAACGATGACGGACCTCCGTGGAACCACATACACAGCTATTCCATCGTAACCAATACAAGCACGCAGCCTTACCCCTGGCCGCTTATTCCCGATACCGTTACCTCCGAGCATGCCGTGGTGAAAGTAACTTCGCACAATGATTCTATGGTAACCAATACATCCGAGGAATTCAAGATAAAGCCGGTGCTCAGCCTTGCCGGTTCGCCTTCGCCGAGCGTAACTTCGGAATGGGAAGTAGGTACGAAACCGATAATAAACTGGGCTGAACCTAAAGGGGATATCACTAATGTGAAGATACAGATCTCCACTGACGGCGGAACCACCTGGAGCGATACTTTTCCTCCGACATTGGCTTCTAAAGGCGGGCTTATCGTGGATTCTACTTCAGCCGCGTCCTTGCAATACGAAGACTGGACCGTAGCTGATTTGATGTCCAAGACCTGCGTGGTCCGCGTGTCCAAAGTGGGCGATCCGGAGGTTTATGTCAATTCCGCTCCGTTCAATATTAAGGGCGTTATTGCTGTTACTTCGCCTAACGGACTGGATCTGCCTGTAGGGAATAATGATCCGGCGAAAGTGATCAGCTGGACCTATAAAGGGACTTTGGGGACAGCCGACCTTTGGTATTGCATTGACGGCGATCAGGCGACCCCCACCTGGCAGCAGGTTTCTTCAGGCCAGGGCATATCCATAGGAACCGACGGAACCGGCTCATTCGAATGGGATCCTATACCTCCATCGCCTTCCGCTAACGTCAAGGTGAAGGTGGAAAGCACGTATAATTCCGGTTGGAAGACTGTCAGCGGCGCGTCTGCGGTCAATGGTATTATCGGAAGCATTATCCTGAATCATCCGGACAGCGGTGAAACCATGACAGTGGGCGGGACCAAGACCATTGAATGGGTGCAGCAGGGCGGCATAACCAATTTTGCCATTTATTATAAATATGACGGCGGAAGCTGGATCGAGATCTCTCCTCCCGGAGGGGTTGCCGGTACAGATGAGGGGGGCGGGGTTAAATCTTGGAATTGGACAGTAGCCGATCATATTTCCAACAATGTTTTATTTAAGGTGGTTGATTACGGCAACCAGAGCAAGGTGGCTGATGAATCCAGCGCAGGGAATTATATCAAAGGGACATTGACGTTAACGGCTCCGAGCGGGGGGACGTATACGATCGGTGACGGGGTTGCGATCACCTGGAACAAATTGG
>JALOCB010000047.1 GCA_023227985.1 Candidatus Omnitrophota bacterium
ATTCCCCAGGCTGCCCCGGGCAAGGAGCACACCGTCGCAGCCGGTTTCATCAAACATCTTTTTTGCTAATTCCGCGCTGAATACATCGCCTGAACCGATAACCGGGATCTCCAACGCCTTTTTAACCCCGGCGATCACTTTATAATCCACGCTGCCGGAATATTCCTGCGTTTTGGTCCTGCCGTGGATGAAAAGAGCTTTTACCCCTGCGTCCTGGCAATAAAGCCCTACCTCACGGCAATTGATCGAATCCTTATCCCATCCGGCGCGGATCTTTACCGTTACCGGCACCGGAGAATTATCAACCACGATCTTAAGCAATTTATTCAGCTTTAACGGATCTTTCAAAAGGCCGGCTCCTTCGCCACGGCGCACGACTTTTCTTTCCGGGCAGGCGGCATTAAAATCCAACACATCGAACTTGAACCTGGGCAGGACCTCCATCGCTTTTTTGATGAAATCCTCTTCACAGCCAAGCAACTGCACACCCAGCGGTTTATCCTCTTCGCAGGTAGAAAGCATGAGCCTGGTTTTCTTATTCTTATACCCCAGACAACGGGCGTTGATCATCTCGACAAAACCCAGGTCACATCCGAATTTATGATTTAAAAGACGAAACGGCAGGTCGCTTACCCCGGCCATAGGCGCAAGGATCAGGTTGGATTTAAGTTTGAGTTCGCCAATCTTAAGCATCAGGTGACTTCTTCTACCGGAAGGACAAAAGCCTTGATTCCTTCTTTCCCCAGGGATTCACGCAGCTTTTTAACCGCGGAAATAAGTTGTTTCGCTTCTCCGGCCGAACACCCCACAAAAAGCAGGTTATTCTTACCGGGCCAGATATCGTCTCCCATATGCGTGCCCGAAGCCAGGCCTTTGCCAAAAACCCCGTTGATCTTGGTATAATCATCCGCGGCGCAGGTCTGCTCCAGAATATCCATAACCTCCGCGTCAATCGCTTCGTTATAGGATATAAAAACCATCTTATCGATCATATCTATTCCCCTCCCGCCTGAAGGTCGCATTTCCTTACCTTGACCTGCTGCTTTGTCTGCTTATGATGAAAAACCGCGTATAAAATCGGCACAAAAAGCATGGTTATAAAAGTGGATACGGTTAAGCCTCCGACCATGGTGATCCCGATCGGCTGCCAGGTCTCCGACCCCTGACCCGTAGACAAAGCCAAAGGCAGCAAACCTACCAGGGTGGTGATAGTGGTCATCAACACCGGGCGCAACCTGTCTTTTCCGCCGGCGGTCACCGCTTCATACATCGAATTGCCGCGGGCCCGCAGTATATTTATATAACTGATCAGCACGATCGCGTTATTCACTACTATGCCCATAAGCATGACCATCCCCAAAAAAGACAAGACGTTCAAGGTCATCCTGCTGATCGCCATTGCCCAGATGACTCCGGTGAAGGTAAAAGGAATAGAGAACATGATAATGAACGGGTCAAGCAGCGACTCAAACTGGGCGGCTATAACCATATATACCAGGACTATCCCCAAAGAAAGCAGGATGATCAGGTCCCCAAACGCCTTCCTTTGTTCTTCGGCCTCGCCGCCGAAATTGATGATTATATCCGCCGGGAGCGTAAGCTTATCCATCTCCCGTTTGATATCCTCAACTATCTTTCCGCTGGATCGATTAAGGGTATTCGCCTCGACCCTGACCACGCGCTCGCGGTTCTTGCGCTCGATCTGCACAGGCCCGGCTGTTTCGTAAATGCTGGCGAAACTGGAGAGTTTGACCTGTTTTCCGGTCATAGAAGAAACAAGCGCCAGGTTTTCCACATCTTCAACCTGCGAACGGGAAGATTCTTCCAATCTCACATAGATATCATAGGTCCGGCCTTTTTCCCGGTACTTGGTGGCGCTGGAGCCCTCGACGAATGTCTTGATGCTCTGAGCTACGGAATTCATATCCAAACCCAGGCTGGCGGCGCGTTCGCGGTCAACCGCGATGCGGATCTCCGGCTTGGTAGAGTCACGCGAGATGACCACGTCCACCGCACCAGGCACACCCTCGACTATCTTTTTTATCTTTCCCGCGAGCATATTGGTATCTTCAAAGGAATTACCGATGATCTCGATCTGAATGGACTTGCCTCCGCCGCCCAGGATCAGGCGGTTAACCATGCTTCCGGTCGAAATATCCACCTTCTCCACGCCGGGGATCTTGCGGACCCGGCTGCGGATATCCTGGCCTACAGCCTTATCCGAACGCTTGCGTTGATCTTTCGGGACCAACTTTAGTCCGGCGTAAACAACATGCGATCCCGAAGACTGCCCGGTAACCCGCCCTATCCCCTGGACCTGGCCGCTGCGGACATAGCTGAATTTTTTTTCTTTAATTGTATCGAATATATCTTCTACCTTTTTAGCCACTTTATCCGATTCTTCCATCCGGGTCCCCACAGGCAATTTCGCCATGACCTGAAGGTCTCCGGTATCCTCCTGCGGGATGAATTCGTTACCCACGAACCGGGTCAGCATAAGGCTGAAGAAAAATACCACGGCAAAACTGATAATGACCGACTTTTTATGGTTCAGGCTCCACCCCAAAGTCTTGCTGTAGACATTCTCCCATCCGACAAAAATCTTCTCGATTATATTGTATATGCCGGAAAAAGCCGCGGGCTTTTTCTGGCCGGCGGGCTTAAGCCATTTCGAGCAAAGCATTGGGCTAAAGGTAGAGGCTGTGAACAATGACGCGAGCAAAGTCGCCGTGACTATCGCCGCCAATTCCGAGAACATCACCCCAACCACGCCGGTGATAAAGAACATCGGGAGAAAAACCACTATTGTGGTCAAGGTGGCCGCGGCGATAGATAAGAACATCTCTGAAGTCCCAAAAACCGCAGCCTCTGTGACCCGTTGTCCGCGCTCGAGTTTGCGGAAAATATTATCGACCACAACTATGGCATTATCCACGACCATCCCCGAGGCAATGGCCATTGACGAAAGGCTGATGACATTAATAGTCCGGCCGCTTAAGAATAAATACAGGAAAGTGATCAGCAGCGAAAATGGAATGGTCAAGGCAATGATAAAACTGGGGGTGAACTGCCGCAGAAAAAACCAAACCACCAGCACGACCAAAACAATAGCCAACCACAAAGAATCGCTGAGCGATTTCAAAGAAAGAGTGATCTCTTCCGAAGTATCAAAAACCACCTCAGCCTTGACGTCGACAGGAAGAGTTTTCATTAATTCCTTGAACCTCTTCTGCACCCGCTCCGCCACTTCAACGGTATTGGTCCCGGTCTGCTTCTGGACCATCATAGTCAGACCTCTTTTACGGTCAATACGCACGATGGTATTAACCTCTTTGAATGCGTCTTCGATGCGGGCCACGTCGCGCAGATAAATAACCTTGCCTTTTCTAATCCCCAAAATCACTGATTTTATCTCGTCCGGCGAAGCGAATTCGCCGGGCAGGCGCAAAAGATAGTCAGTCAAACCGCTTTTAAGGTTCCCCACCGGCAACGTTACATTTTCGCGGTCCAGGGCGTCTTCTATATCCAACGGGGAAAACCCGTATCCTTCAAGTTTTTGCCGGTCCAGCCAGATATTGATCTGGCGTTCCAACCCGCCGTTCAACTGGACCGTGCCCACACCGGCGAGTTGTTTGAGAGGATCACAGATCCGGCGGTCGATCATGTCATAAAGCTCCGCGTAACTGCGTTCGGCCTTAAACCCATAAACCATGATCGGCATATTCGCGGTGTTGAACTTCCATAAGAACGGGGTGGATATCTCATCCGGGATATCCGGTAGATTAGGCTTGGCCTGATCGATCCTGTCGCGCACGTCATTAGAGGCTTCGTCGATATTGATCCCCCATTTAAACTGCAGGGTAACCACAGAAATGCCTTCCGAAGAAGTAGAAGTGATCTTATCCAGCCCGGGAGTGATCGCCAGTTGATTTTCCAGCGGCTCGGTAACTTTTGTTTCAACATCCTCGGGGCTGGCACCGGAATAGGAAGTGATCACCGAGATCGCCGGGGTCTCGATGGTAGGCATCATATCCACACCCAACCTGCTCATAGCGTAGAGCGAAATAATGATCAAGGCTAAAAAGATCATTAAATTCGTGACCGGCCTCTTGACCCCGAATTCAGCAAGATTCATTTATATCGTCCTCTGTAGTTATAAGCCGTTTTCCTCTACCAGGACAGGCGCGCCTTCATACAAACGCTGCTGCCCCATAATAACAACTTTATCCCCGGCGGCCAGGCCTTCCGCTATCTGAAGATACGGCCCCTGGCGAACGCCCACTTTTACATCCTTAATCGCTGCTTTCTGGTCTCTAACCACGTAAACGTATTGCTGCGGCTCTTTGCCCAGAACAGCCTCTTTAAGCACGACCAGCGCATCTTTGAATTCTTTGGTAACCACTTTAACCTTGGCATACATGCCGGAATACAATTTATGACTTTTATTGTCGATACTTATCTCCAGCATGCTGGTGCGCGTGGCTGTATCCACTATAGGACTGATCCGGACTATATTACCGGTGAAAACTTCCCGAGGATATGCCTCCACAATGACTTCGGCAGGCATACCGACAGATATGTCCGGCAGGTATTTCTCCGAGATATCGAGGTTCACCTTGACCTTTTCCATATCCACCACCAAAGCTATCGCTGTTTGCGGGGAAACATTGGCTCCAACATCGACCAGGACTTTCCCCACTACCCCGGAAATAGGGCTTTCCACGCCGGATATCTCAAAGGTCAACCCGACCTCATCGCGGTCGATCCAGGCGATCACGTCGCCTTTAATAACCTGGTCGCCTTCCTGCTTTACCTTTTCAACGATCTTACCGGTCACCTTGGGATATATATACGCCTCTTCCTGGGCTTTTACATTAGCCACATAATCAATATATTCCTGGATATTCCCCGGTTTGACCATTACCGCTTTTACCGGGATGGTATCCGGGACAACGCTTTTGCTGGAGGCGCTGTCATTCTGACCGCACCCCGGGGCGTTCAACAAAATACAAAGAATGAAAACAGCCGCAGATAATTTGTTCCGCATCACACCCCTCCTTGGGCTTTATTAAACACCGCCCGGGCGATCATATAATCATAATCAGCCTGGATTTTATTGAATAAGGACACGTCGTAACTAAGCTGCGCGTCATGCAACTCAAGCCCGCTGGCCTGTCCGGCTGCGTATTTATCTTTGATCACCGCCAGGTTATCCCGAAAAACTTCGTTCTGCGAATTCACGCTTTTTACCTCTTCGATCGCGTTCTTCAGGTCAAGATACGCGACCTTCAATTCCAAGGCAATATCCCTGATATTTTTCTCGCTTAAAAGGCGGGTCTGCCTTAAATCCACGATAGCCTGTTCGACCTTCGCTCTGGTCAGCCAGCCGTCAAATATCGGCCATGAGACCGTTACCCCTATGATATTGTAATCGTTCGGATTCCGGGTTGTGCCGGCAGAAAGATGCGATTGGCTGTAATAATCCCAAGAGGCGTAAACGCTGGGGCGGGTGTCCGCTTTAACTGCCTCAATATTCTTTTCATCGGCTTTTGCCTGGGCCTCGTATTGCCGAATCTCCGGCCTTTGCCGCATCGCATCCAGGAAAGCCTCATCATAAGCCATCTCCACCGGTTCATAATAAAATGCCCCGCTTATTTTCAGATCAACATCCTTATCGATAAACAGGATGTTCTTAAGGGTTTCCCGGGCCGCTTCTACCTGGCTCAAGGAAGCCGCGTAGGCCCGGTTTACTTCGTCCAATGACGATCTCATCTTTAACACATCCGACCGGGAAACCTCTCCCGCGTTAAAACGGGCGTTGATATAATCCAGGTGTTCTCTTGTATTACCGGTTATCCCTTTATTTACGGCGGCGTATTCATCGGCCAGCAAAAAAGCGTAAAACGCCTTCCTGGTCATTAGAACCGTCTCTAATTTAGCCCTGTCCAGAACAGCCTCGGCTACGGCGTAAGAATATTCCCCGGATTTTACGGCGTTCATCACTTTACCACCGGTGTAAATATACTGCTTTACGCCGATCTGGCCCGAAGTGACCCCCACATCCTTTGAATATAATCCCCGCGTTTCAGTGAATCCGGCCTTGGCGGTAAAGCTGGGCAAAAGGCCGGCCCGGGCTTCGGCGATCATCGCTTTTGCTTTCTTAAGATCCTCCGATTTAAGCAGCAGGCCGCGGTTGGCGCTCAAGGCGATACTGACCGCCTCATCCAGAGTCAAGGTAACCTCGTCTGCCTTCACCCCTGAAAAAGGCAATAATAAAAAAACTATCAATATAGCGTAAAAATGGCTTTTCCTCATTATTTACCGGCTTCCTGCTCGTGCATCAATATCTCTCCAATTCGGGTGATTGTTTTTAGGAAATTCGCGCGTTCCTCTTCCGACACCTTACCGAAGATATCGATCACGTTCTGCTTTTTCTGCTTGTTCAATTTATTGGCCAGGTCGCCGCCTTTAGGTTGGAGCCTGATCTTGATTACCCTTCTGTCTTTTTCATCATAGACCCGCTGGGTATATCCGGATTTTACAAGCCTGCCGACTATACCCGTGGCAGCCGCGGTAGTCACCCCCAGGGCGCGGGCGATATCGGTCATTCTGGATTCATTCCGGCATTGAAGCATATTAAGAATAAAGAACTGCGGTAGAGTAATATGGCCGCTGGCCAGCTCATTAGCCTCCCGCCTGATCATCCCTCTGGTGATCCCCGGCATTAACCTACAAAGCTTATCTGCGAATTCGGACAAAGGCATATGCGCCATCTGTGCCCCCGGATATTGTTAACTATATTAATTATTAGTAACATTAAAAACTTAGCATATTAACTGTTATATGTCAAGTTTTTTGTGCCCGCGATCCGGGATTACAGCAGGGTGGGGAGGGTATCAATGGGCGGATTCGAACAATATTTCGCACTTGGTGATCTTGGGGATCATTTCATAATGCGCTCCGTCGATCATAACCTCAAACGGCTTTGTCGTCCTGGCACGGAATCCGGCGACCTTGAGGATCGCCGAACCGAATACCTGCTGGCCGGCAGACAAAAGAACTCGAAAAACAGCCAGATTGAAGTTAGCGGAGCCCTCATTCCTTATTTCGCCTTTTACCACGATCCAATTATCGATGGGGTGTTTTTGGTATTTCAGGTTATAATAGGCAAAAGTCAACATCGCGTTTCTTTCAAGATTGCTCTTTTATCACGCCGATGCTCCGGAATTTTTTATACCTGGACTTCAACAGATCATCTTTCTTCATTTCGCCCAGATCCTTAAGATCCTTGATTATTATGGATTTAATGGTCCCGGCCATTTTCTGCGGGTCATGATGCGCCCCGCCCAACGGTTCAGGGATTATTTCGTCGATTATGCCTTCTTTCAGCAGATCCTTGGCCGTAAGCTTCAATACCTCGGCCGCGTCAGGGCTTTTTGTGCTACTCTTCCAAAGTATGGCCGCGCATCCTTCAGGAGAAATAACCGAATAATAGGCATTCTCCAAAACGCAGATCCGGTCGGAAACACCCACGCCTAAAGCCCCTCCGGAGCCGCCTTCGCCTATGACGACCGATACTATCGGCACGGATATAGAAACCATCTCCCGCAGATTAAGCGCGATCGCCTGAGCCTGGCCGCGCTCTTCCGCGCCGATGCCCGGATACGCCCCAGGGGTATCAATGAATATCACGATAGGCATGTCAAATTTCTCCGCGATCCGCATAAACCTTAATGCTTTGCGATAGCCTTCCGGGTGGGCGCAACCGAAATTCCGCTTAAGGTTATCTTTTATATCCCTGCCTTTTTGATGCCCCATTACCATAATCTTTTTCCCGTCCAACCTGGCGAACCCGCCCACAATGGCTTTATCGTCGGCAAAACCCCTGTCGCCGTGCAGCTCCAGGAAATCGGTCATCATCATCCCGATATAATCAAGGGTATACGGCCTTTGGGGGTGCCTGGCGATCTGGACTCTTTGCCAGGGAGTAAGTTTGGTGTAAATATCTTTTTTAAGGGTCTCTAGCTTTTCCTCAAGCTTTTTGGCCTCCGAAGAAAGGTCTATCTTCTTATCCGCGGTAAAGCTTTTAAGCTCGTGGATCTTTTTTTCCAGCTCGGCAATGGGTTTTTCGAAATCCAGATTAGCCATATTTTCTCAGCCTTTGATTAATCGACAATGGTAACTTCCGTGCCTTTAGGCACGATAATAT
>JALOCB010000048.1 GCA_023227985.1 Candidatus Omnitrophota bacterium
ATCTGCGATAAGGATACCGTTTCCAAGCGCAACGTCAGCGTGGACAAAACCCTTCTGACCACCAACCCGAAAGATATCCTGAACGACCCGCAGATCGACATAGTAGTGGAACTGGTCGGCGGCGTCCACCCGGCCAAGGAATTCATCACCGAGGCGATTAAAAGAGGCAAAAACATCGTTACCGCCAACAAGGCGCTGCTATCCCAGGATGGCAAGGAGCTTTTTACCCTGGCCCGGGAAAGCTCTAAAAGCATATACTTTGAGGCGTCGGTGGGCGGCGGTATCCCGATAATAAAATCACTGCGGGAAGGCCTGGTCGCCAATAAATTCAACAGTGTTTTCGGCATTGTCAACGGCACAGCCAATTACATACTGAGCAGCATGTCCCGGGAAAACTGCACTTTCGCCGAGGCCTTGCGCCAGGCGAAGGCAAAAGGTTTCGCCGAGAAAGACCCCACCCTGGACGTGGAAGGGATCGATTCCGCGCATAAGCTAATTCTGCTGACATATCTTTGCTTCGGCAAAATGGTGAGCCTGAACGATATCTTCATCGAGGGGATATCCCGCGTTTCCCTGGCGGATATAAATTACGCCAAGGAGCTCGGTTTTACCATAAAACTGCTGGCGATCGCCAAGCGCGAGACCGACAGCCTGGAAGTACGGGTGCATCCGACATTAGTGCCTGATACACATCTTTTAGCATCAGTCAACGATGTTTTTAACGCCATTCACGTCTCATCCGATTTGGCCGGAGAACTGCTTTTTTACGGCCCGGGCGCCGGGCAGTTATCCGCAGCCTCAGCCGTGGTATCCGACCTGGTAGACCTTACCCAGGATATAAAAGCCGGTATGTTCAGGCCGACATTGAACATAATTGATGATAAAACAATCAATAAATTACGCAAGATCGACGAATTCGAAAGCCGTTATTACATCCGTTTTATAGCCTTGGATAAACCCGGGGTTTTAGCCCAGATATCCGGGGTCCTGGCGAAATTCGGGATAAGCATCGCCTCAGTGACCCAGAAAGAAAGGCGAAAAACCCATTCAGTGCCTATCGTTATGATCATTCATGAAGCTAAAGAAAAGAACCTGCGCACCGCGCTGGGAATAATCGATAAATTGAACCTGATCCAGGAAAAATCCATAGCCATCAGGATAGAGGATTTATAATATGCTCTACAAAGGCATTATCGACAAATACCGCAAATACCTTCCGGTAAGCGCCAAGACCCCGGTAATAACCCTGAATGAAGGCAATACCCCGTTAATCCCGTCGCCTTATTTAAGTAAAACATTAGGCGGGAATTTCCAGGTATACCTGAAATATGAAGGGCTTAACCCCACCGGCTCGTTCAAGGACCGCGGAATGACCATGGCCATATCCAAAGCCTGCGAAGAAGGGTCAAAAGCGGTAATGTGCGCCTCAACCGGGAATACTTCAGCCTCCGCTGCCGCGTATTCCGCCAGGGCAGGGTTAAAATGCATAGTCCTGATTCCCGGAGGACACATTGCCCTGGGCAAACTAAGCCAGGCCCTGATCCACGGGGCGACGGTCATAGCCATAGACGGTAATTTCGACGACGCGCTGGACATGGTCAAAATCATCACCGGGAAATACCCGATAACCCTGGTAAACTCGATAAATCCTTTTCGCATTGAAGGGCAAAAAACCGGAAGCTTTGAGGTCTGCGATTCTCTGGAGGCGGCGCCGGACTTCCATGTGATACCGGTAGGCAACGCCGGTAACATCACCGCCTACTGGAAAGGTTATAAAGAATACAAGGCTGCCGGTAAAATAAAAACCCTCCCCAGGATGCTGGGATTCCAGGCGGAAGGCGCGGCCCCGATCGTCAGAGGGAAACCCATAAAGAAACCCGAGACCATTGCCACAGCCATCCGTATAGGCAACCCGGCGAGCTGGGAACTGGCCGAACAGGCGCGGAATGAATCAAAAGGCCTGATCGATATGGTTTCCGATAAACAGATACTCGAGGCGTATAAATTACTGGCGGATAAAGACGGGGTTTTTGCCGAGCCGGCTTCCGCAGCTTCGGTCGCCGGAATGCTGAAACTGGCAAAGCGCGGTTATTTTAAAAAATACGGCAGACAAAGATCCGCAGTAAAGATAATATGCGTTCTTACCGGTCATGGCTTAAAAGACCCGGACAGGGCGATAAAAACCATAAAAACCCCAAAGATCGTAAAACCCAGGCTTGAATCTATCTTAAAAGCGATCGGTTATTAATGATCTTAAAAAACAAAAAAATACTTATAACAGCCGGACCGACGTGGTCGGCGATCGATACGGTCCGGGTCATATCCAATACCGCCACCGGGACAACCGGGATATTACTGGCCAAGGCTTTAATCCGTTCAGGCGCGAAGGTAACCTTGCTGTTAGGCCCGGGGATTGACCGCGATCTCCCGGATAAGGCAAGGGTTGTCCGTTTTCGCTTCTTTGATGAACTCGAAAAACTGATGTCCGCGGAGCTTTCCACACGCGGATATGACGCCATAATACATTCGGCGGCGGTATCGGATTATAAGCTAAAGAAAACGTTTGGCGCCAAAATTCGTTCGGACCGGGACGACCTCTCCCTGAAACTGGTAAAAACGCCCAAGCTTATCCAGAGGATCAAAAAGATAGACCCGTTGATACTGGCAATAGGCTTTAAATTCCAGCCGCAGGCCGATAAAACGGCATTGTTAAAAAAAGCGAGGATCCTGCAGAAACAAGCGAACCTGGACATAGTCATAGCCAATACGTTAACCGGGGATAAATACCAGGCGTATATCATCAATCACGAGTTTGTCTCTAAGGAAATGCGGAACAAAAAAGATCTCGCGCGTAATTTGATCAAACATCTGGCAAAGACCTAAATTATGAAATACATTGTCCTTGTAGCTGACGGAATGGCCGATTATCCGATCCCGGAATTAGGGGACCGCACGCCTCTTGAGGCGGCACGCACCCCGAACCTGGATTTTATCGCCATGCACGGCAGGCTGGGCAGGATAAAAACGATCCCGGAAAAGATGACCCCCGCTTCGGACGTGGCGAATATGTCGATCTTCGGATATGACCCTAAGAAGTTTTATTCCGGCCGAGGCCCCCTGGAAGCTGCAAACCTGGGCATAGAGCTTGAAGAAAACGATGTGGCATTCAGATGCAACCTGATCACCGCGACCGCCGACACATTGGTCGATTACAGCGCGGGCCATATAAGCTCCAAAGAAGCCGCGATCCTGATAAAATCGATCGATGAAAAATTAGGCAAAGGCAATTTTCGGTTTTATCCCGGGATAAGTTACCGCCACCTGATGCTGGCCAAGAATGGGACATTGGACGGGCTTGACCAGTTAAAATGCATAGCCCCGCATGATATTACCGGCAAAAATATCAGCAAAAACCTGCCTAAAGGCAAGAACAGCCAAATATTGACAGAAATGATGCTTAAGTCTCAGGAAATACTGGCAAGCCATGAAATAAACCAGGTGAGGCTCGACCTCAAAGAGAACCCGGGGAATATGATCTGGCTTTGGGGCCAGGGCAAAAAACCGAACATGCCGAAATTCACCGAGAAATACGGCCTTACCGGAAGCGTGATATCCGCGGTAGACCTGATCAAAGGATTGGGCAAGATCATCGGCCTGGACGTGATCAACGTCCCCGGAGCCACAGGTTATTACGATACGGATTACGAAGGCAAGGCAAAGGCCGCGTTGAGGTCCCTGGAAAAGAAAGATTTCGTTTTTGTGCATGTGGAAGCACCGGATGAAGCCGGGCATAACGGCGATTTAAAAGAAAAGATCACCGCGATCGAGCGTTTTGACCAGCTTGTCGCGGGGACTATTTTAAAAGCCCTGAAGCACAAAAAGAATTTCCGGATAGCGGTATTGCCTGACCACGCAACGCCGGTATCGTTGAAGACGCATACCGCGGATACGATATTCTTCGGCATTTTCGGCCACGGGATCACCGGCAGGGGATTTTTAAATTATTCCGAGAAAGAAGCGCAAAAATCAGATTTGTTTATTGAAAAAGGCCACGAGCTGATGGATTGTTTCATTAGGTCCGATACACTTTAATAACCTTTACCCGAGGAGCCGGCCATTATGATAAATTTATATATCGTTCTGTACGCCCTGCTGGTCGTTTTATCGTTGCTTCTGCTCATCGAAGCCTATGCTATTTATAAAAAAAGCACCAAAGACATGCATAAGCGCAGAAGATGGGCGAGGATCAAAGTCCCTAATGATAAAATGATCACCTGCAGGATCGTCGAGCCCGGGGCTATAGCCGGCGCGCAGGAATACCTGGTAAACGACATAAACATGGCGGGGATCTCTTTTTTCTGCGATAAAAAGCTGGAGAAAGACATGATCAGGCTGCACATAAAGTTCCCCTTCACGACTTTCAAAGAAGCGGGATTGGTCTCAGGGAAAGTGGCCTATTGCAATAAAATACCGGATATGGAAAAATACCGGGTAGGCATAGCATATATCAGAAAAATGAAATGGAGCAAATAAGAATGGGAAAGTTAATAGTGCAAAAATTCGGCGGATCGTCGGTGGCGAACGTCGAACGGATCCAGAACGTGGCAAAAAAGGTGGTAAGCTATAAAAAGAAAGGCTACGGCCTGGTAGTGGTGGTCTCCGCCCTGGGGGACACTACCGATGAGTTAATAGACCTGGCCGCGAAAATAAACACCGATCCTTCCGAGAGGGAAATGGACATGCTCTTATCCACCGGCGAGCAGATATCCGTGGCGCTTTTAGCTATGGCCATACATAAATTAGGATACGAGGCGATATCATTCACCGGAGCGCAGGTCGGGATAATCACCGACGCCAATTACACCAAGGCCAGGATCATCAAGATCAACGCCGATAAAATCGAAACGGAATTAAAAAAAGGCAGGATCGTCATCGTGGCCGGATTCCAGGGCGTGACCATGGAGCATAACATAACCACCCTGGGCCGCGGGGGCTCGGATCTTACCGCCGTAGCCCTGGCAAAAGAACTGAAGGCATCCGAATGCGAGATATACACCGATGTCGAGGGGATATATACGACCGATCCGCGCATCGAGCCGAAAGCGAAAAAAATAAGGTCGATAACCTTTGACGAAATGCTGGAGATGGCGTCACTGGGCGCGCAGGTAATGCAGCCGCGCTCGATCGAAGTAGCCAAAAAATTCAACGTGCCTTTGCATGTGCGTTCGTCTTTTTCAAACAAACCCGGGACATTGATCATTAAGGAGGTCAACAAAATGGAAGAGGCGCTTATTACCGGCGTAACATTGAACAAGAACGAGGCAAAGCTGACCATCTGCGATGTCCCGGACAAACCCGGCGTGGCCGCCAGGATATTCAACGAACTGTCGGACGGCGGTGTAAGCGTGGATATGATCGTGCAGAACGTAAGCCATACCCGCAAGACCGACATATCGTTCACCATCGCCAAGGCGCATCTGGCAAAAGCGATAAAACTGACCAGCAAGATCGCCAAAGCGATCGAGGCGGGGGAGGTCATAAAGGACGAGGATATCGCCCGAGTCGCGATAGTCGGGATAGGGATGAAGTCGCATCCCGGGGTAGCGGCAAAGATGTTCCGGACTTTAGCCGAAAACAAGATCAACATAGAAATGATCTCCACATCGGATATCAGCATATCCTGCATAATCGAGAAAAAATTCGCTGAGACAGCGGTTAAAACGATCCACGCAAAATTCGGATTAGGTTAAAAACGGGGGCATCCATATGCGCAAGATAAAGATCTATGACACGACATTAAGGGACGGTTCTCAGGGGGAAGGGATAACTTATTCCCTGAACGACAAACTGCGTATTGCCGAAAAACTGGATGCCGTCGGGATCGACTATATTGAAGGCGGCTGGCCGGGGTCAAACCCCAAAGATATGATGTTTTTCCAAAAAATGGCCGACAAGCCTTTAAAAACAAGCAAAGTCGTCGCCTTTGGCTCCACGCGCAGAGCGCATATAAAAGCAAGCATGGATAAGAACCTGAAGGACATCCTGAGGTCCAGGGTAAAATTCGCGGCGATATTCGGAAAAACCTGGTTATTGCACGTCAAGAGCGTCCTGAAGACCACGCCTGAAGAAAACCTTAAGATGATCTCAGACAGCGTGGCTTTCCTGGTTAAAAAGGGGCTGGTCGTGCTTTACGACGCGGAGCATTTCTTCGACGGATACAAGAACGACCCAAATTACGCATTAAAGTGCCTTTTGTCCGCTCAGCATGCCGGCGCCAGCTTCCTGGTATTATGCGATACTAACGGGGGAACGCTCCCTGATGAGATCCATAAGATAATCGCCGAGATCAAACCCAGATTAAAAGCTCCGCTGGGGATACATTGCCATAATGATTCCGGTGTAGCGTGCGCCAATTCGCTTTCCGCTGTCCATTCCGGATGCGATATGGTCCAGGGAACGGTGAACGGTTATGGCGAACGCTGCGGCAACGCCGACATTATCCCGGTCATCGCCAATCTTTCGCTGAAAATGAGGATCAAGACCATCCCCGAAGAAAAGCTGAATAAGCTTACGGAATTATCCTATTTCGTCAGCGAAATAAGCAATATGAGACATATGAGCTTTCAGCCGTATGTCGGGGATTCGGCTTTCGCGCATAAAGGCGGAGTGCATATTAACGCGGTAATGAAAGAAAAATCTTCCTATGAACATATCGCGCCGGAAACAGTGGGGAATAAACGCCGGGTGCTTTTATCGGAATTAGGCGGGAAAAGCAGCATTATCTTGATGGCCAAGGAATCCAACCTTGACCTGACCAAAGACGACCCGAAAATAAAAAAACTTCACGGGCTCCTGCAATCTCTTGAGCTCAAAGGTTATCATTTCGAAGCAGCGGAAGGCTCATTTGAGCTGTTATTGAGAAAATCCCTGAGTAAGGTGTCGGAATTCTTTAAATTGGAGAGTTTCCGGGTCGTGGTAAATAAGGAATCGGGCAAACAGATCACTACCGAGGCGATCATTAAGATCCGGGTAAAAGGCAAACTCGAGCATACCGCCGCCGAAGGCGATGGCCCGGTCAACGCCCTTGACAACGCCCTGCGCAAGGCCTTAAAGGATTTTTATCCCAAACTTTCCGAGATGCATCTGT
This sequence comes from Candidatus Omnitrophota bacterium, assembly GCA_023227985.1. NCBI lineage: Bacteria > Pseudomonadati > Candidatus Omnitrophota > Candidatus Omnitrophota bacterium. Next base: position 7,148 of record JALOCB010000048.1, read on the forward strand.
CGGACTTTAAGGTAAGGGTGCTGGAAGAAAAAGCGGGCACAGCGGCCAGCGTGCGAGTGCTCATCCAGTCCCAAGACAAAAACGAATCCTGGAACACGGTAGGCGTGTCGGAAAACATAATCGAGGCTTCCTGGCAGGCATTATCCGATTCCATCGAATACAAGCTGCTTAAGGGCAACGTTTCCAAATAAATCATGACTGAACTTGCCAAGTGTTACAGCCACATTGAGGTCGAAGATAAGTGGTATAGATCCTGGGAAGAGAATAATCATTTCTTTGCTAAAGCTGACCCTGCCAAGAAACCTTTTTGTATCGTAATCCCGCCGCCGAATGTCACCGGCATACTGCACATGGGCCATGCCCTGAACGATACTATCCAGGATATCCTTATCCGTTACCACCGGATGAAAGGCGAAGAAGCGCTGTGGATGCCGGGGACCGACCACGCGGGCATAGCCACCCAGAACGTGGTGGAAAAATCCATCGCCAAAGATGGCCTAAAACGACAGGATCTCGGCCGGGATAAATTCATCGAGCGGGTCTGGGCCTGGCGCGAACAATACGGATCAACCATTATCCGCCAGCTAAAAAAACTCGGGGCTTCCTGCGATTGGCAGCGCACGCGCTTTACCATGGATGAGCCTTACTCGGATTCCGTGGCTGAGGTCTTTGTACGGTTATACGAAAAAGGCCTGATTTACCAGGGCAACCGCATAATCAACTGGTGCCCGCGCTGCCAGACCGCGCTGGCTGACGAAGAAGCGCCGCATCATGACCTGCAGGCCAACCTCTATTATCTCAAATACCCGTTAAAAGGCGCCCTTGATAAATCCATTACCGTGGCCACTACCCGGCCGGAGACTATGCTCGGAGACACCGCAGTGGCGGTAAATCCGAAAGACAGCAGGTAT
>JALOCB010000049.1 GCA_023227985.1 Candidatus Omnitrophota bacterium
TGACTCGTTTTTCCCGTATTTGAATATTGATGATATCAACCTGAAATGCGTTAAACTGGATAAAAAGACCTTATCTAAAGTTGATTGCGTGATCTTGATTACTGACCACACCGCTGTGAATTATGATCTGGTGCGCCGCAATTCCCGGCTTATTTTTGATACCCGCCACGTTTATAAAGAAAACTTTGCCAATATAAGGACGCTTTAATATGAGATTCCTGGTTACCGGCGGAGCCGGGTTTATCGGTTCGCATATCACTGAGAAATTGCTTAAGGATGGGCATTTTGTCCGGGTCCTGGATAATTTTTCTTCAGGGAAACAGCAAAACCTCAGTTTTGCCCAGGGTTTGCCGGACAGTAAATTTCAGCTGATCCAGGGGGATATTAGGGACAAGTCTATGTGCGAGAAAGTCTGCCTGGATATTGACGCGGTCTTGCATCAGGCGGCTTTGCGTTCAGTGCCCAAATCATTAAAAGACCCGGCAAGCTATAATGAAGTGAATATCAATGGCACGCTTTATATGCTGCAGGCGGCCAGTAAAAACAGAGTGAAGCGTTTTGCTATGGCCTCATCCAGCTCGGTTTATGGGGATGTGGACACTTTCCCGGAAAAAGAGGACTTTTTGCCTAAGCTCATTTCGCCGTACGCGCTGAGCAAATTAGCCGGCGAATATTACTGCCGGATATTCTCCGAACATTACGGCCTGGAGACTGTGGCTTTGCGTTATTTCAATGTGTTTGGCCCCAGGCAGGCTTTGGATGATGAATATGCGGTGGTTATCCCTAAATTCATCAACTGCATAATGCGCGACAAGCAGCCGCCGATCTTTGGGACAGGCAAACAATCCCGGGATTTTACCTATATTGATAATGTGGTCCAGGCCAATATCCTGGCTGCTACAGCCGGAAAGATCAAGCATGAGGTATTAAATGTGGCTGCCGGAAAGGATACCACGGTATTGCAGCTTGTGGATATGATAAATGAGATCTTAGGCAAGCAGGTCAAGCCGGAGCTGTTAGCGGTAAGGGCAGGGGATGTTTTCCGCACGAACGCGGATATCAGCCGGATCGCGAGAATACTGGATTTTAAGCCCGCGGTGAGCTTTAACGAGGGGCTGAAGAAAACCGTGGACTGGTGGCAGAAGCAGCCTCGTTAGAGAATACCTCACGTAGTTAACAATAATCCTACCGTAAATCAGAAAAATCACCGTTTTTACATCTGATTGGATTTGAGCTGTTTACAGAAACATAAATTTCTTGACTTTGGCTGATTATGGGTATATACTCATAATAAATACGGCGTTAAAACCGAGTAAGTTTGAGTAAGCGCAATTTAATCCGGATAATCCTATGAATGACCGTGGAAGGCCCAAGAAAAAGCGCGTGGTGCGAAATGCCCCTAAAATAAGCCAATTTAGCCCCAGAGGCCGGCCTGGAAGGCCGGATGAGGCGGTTCTGGGGATGGATGAGTTTGAGGCCTTAAGGCTGGCTGATCATTTGGGTCTTAGCCAAAAGAAAGCCGCCGGATCTATGAAGGTGTCTCAGCAGACCTTTAGCCGCATACTTAAGCGCGCCAGAAGGACTATTGCTGATGCCTTGGCCAGCGGGATGATCATTCGAATACAAGGTGGCGCGATAACGTTCGCTGATTACAATGTCCGGCCCAGGTCAATAGAGCCGCAAAAGGCCTGGGCCTTGAAACGCAAGCCCCAAGCAGAAGCAAAACCCGCCCTATAAACCAATTAATCAAATAAAAGCCTATAATAACAACTTCCTATAATAAACGTTATGTTAACTTGCTAATTTAGCGGTAATATGGTTAACGCGTTGTATTGTAATGATTTACGATATGCTGTTATTTCTTTGTGAATAAGTGCTTTTGAACTTACTTGGACTTACTTAGTTTATTGAAGGCTTACATTCTGCTGCAGGTGTTGGATATGCCCTGTTTATTGCTTAACTCTGCGGATTTTTTTGATTATAAGAAAGGTTGATATTAGGGATAAATAACCTATTATTCCCGCTGTCAGGCCGATGATTATCAAGCCTAAAATCGGGGCTAAAGCCATTTTTAAAAGCGATAATTTAAGGATATTTGACCAATGAAATTCGCGTAAAAACAAGGTCCAATCATTAGCCACTTTTTGCCAATGCAGGCCTAATAGCCCGGAGCCGATTTTAATGGCAATTGGTATGGTAGCCAGGCTTAACCAGGTATTGGTCAACAGACTGCCTGCCAGACTGCTTAAACGGTTAATTCTAAACAATGTGGCTAAGACAACTGCTCCGATCGGGCCGCTGCCGGGGAAAATCCCCAGAAAAATGCCCAGGCCAAAGCCCAATGATATTTTCTGCGGGGTGTCTTTTATCTGCAGTATCCGGGCCAGGTTTTCGCGCCATAAACCCCGGGGTTTGTTATTGTTGTTTTTCTTCATTTTTGAGCAGTCGTTTAAGGATCTTTCCGGTGGAATTCTTAGGCAAAGACCCGCGCAATTCAATGGTTTTGGGTATTTTGTAAGCTGCCAGCCGCTGCCTCAGGTACTGTAAAAGTTCATGGGAGGCGGCTTCAGCGTTGTCTTTGAGGACCACAAAACCTTTGGGTACCTCTCCCCTGTGCGGGTCCTCTATGCCTATCACTGCGGCTTCTTTTACCTTGGGATTCTGGTAGAGGACCTCTTCGATCTCCCTGGGATAGACATTAAGGCCCCTGACATTGATCATTTCCTTCTTTCTGCCTACTATATAAACATATCCGGATTTGTCGAATTTTGCCATATCCCCGGTATAAAGCCAGCCGTTTTTAAGGGCTTTTAGGCTTTCTTCAGGCTGCCGGAAATAACCCTGCATAACATTAGGCCCTTTGACCAGCAATTCGCCGATATGTCCCGGTTCTAAGGCATTATCTTTATCATCTACGATCTTTAATTCTATTTTTGGGGACATACTCAGGCCTATAGATCCGGGTTTGCGTATGCCTTTTATGGGGTTTAAAGTGACCACAGGCGATGCCTCGGTCAGGCCGTAACCTTCGATCAGGGATATGCGGAATTTAGCCTCAAATTGTTTAAAAGTATCCACCGGCAGGGCTGCCGCGCCGGATACGCACAGTTTTACCGGGTTGAACAGCTTGATCAGCGGAGTATGGAATATACGCGGCAGTTTTATGTTATTCAAGACCGTGTACATTGAAGGTATGCCCACAAATATGTTTATCCGGTTCTTGCGGATACTGCGGATGACCCTTTTGAACGGTTTTATCGATTTCAGGATCACGGTTTTTGCGCCGGCTGAAAACGGCAGGTTCATGCACACAGTAGCGGCGAACGAATGAAATAACGGCAGGATGCAGATGAATGTCTGGCGGCAGTTGATCTTTAAGGCCCGGGCGCAGTCATAGGCGTTGGATATCAGGTTGTAATGCGAAAGCATAGCGCCTTTGGGGTGGCCGGTAGTCCCGGAAGTATACAATATCACCGCCAGGTCGTTTTCTGCCGGGGCGTTTTTCTGCAGGATTTGCGGATCGTTTTTCCGGAGCCGGTCAAAGGTCAGGATATGTTCCAGGCTGGTTTTGCCCGCGGCGATTATGTGCTTAAGGCTTTCTACCCGTAAACGCAGTTCCTGGGCGGTTTCCAGGTGGAGCCTGGATGTGATCAAAGAGCATGCCTGGCTGTCTTGTAATACGTAGTTGATCTCTTCGATCTTGAACATGTAGTTTATCGGCACGGCTATCGCGCCCGCTTTAAGGATCGAATAATAACTGGTTACGAATTCCGGGGAATTATCCATCAGTATGGCGATGCGGTCCTGTTTTTTTATTCCCAGATGGATAAGGCCGGCGGCTATATGGTCAGTGGTTTCCTGGAGGGTTTTGTAGGTTATTTTTTTCTGGCCGAAAACAATTGCGATGCGTTTGGGGTATTTTTTGCTGCTGGCGCTTAATAGGTCTCCTAAGTTCTTCGCTCTCATATGCTTTCAAGACCCGGTCTTCTAACTTGTTTATTCCCAATACCTTTCAAGACCGGGTCTTGAGATTGGGTTTGATATTTATCCCGGCGTATCTGTCCAATCCGCCGGCTTCCTGGATCCAGCCGTTATGCAGGCCGTATTTTTCCATTATAGTCTGCGCGGACTCATATTCTTCCAGGCTGATCCTGCGGCTAAGCTCCGGAAAATCCCCGGATTTATAGCAAGGGAAATACTGGCTCATCAGGCTGATATATGTTTCCGGGGAAAGTTCTTCGCTGATAAATTTCATTATTTTATCCGTGCCGGAGATGTCTCCTGGAAGCACCAGATGCCTGATGATCAGGCCTTTGGTCATTATCCCGGATCCGTTTATTTCGGCGGTCCCGGACTGGCGATGCATTTCTTTTACCGCCTGGCGGTTGTATTCAGGATAATCATTTGCGGAGGAATATTTTTTGGCGGTTTCATTATCGGCGTAGCGCATATCCGGCAGATAGATATCGATGAGCCCATCCATAAGCCTGATCATTTCCGCGAGTTCATAGCCGCCGCTGTTATATACTAAAGGTATGTTCAACCCGGATTTAATGGCTGATTTTAAGGCCTGCAGGATCTGGGGCATTACGTGTGTAGGGCTGACCAGGTTGATATTGTGGCAGCCGAAACCCTGCAATTCCAGCATTATATTGGCTAATTCTTCGGAAGTGACCTCTTTTCCCTCTCCCCCCTGCTGGCTGAACTCGAAATTCTGGCAGTAAACGCAGGCCATATTGCAGAAAGAGAAGAAAATAGTGCCTGAGCCCCTTTTCCCGGAAACCGGCGGTTCTTCGCCGTGATGGGCCATAAAACTGTATACCCTGGCTTTTTCTCCTGTTTTGCAGAACCCCTTCTGGTCTTTTAGCCGGTTTACCCGGCATTTTCGCGGGCAGATCGCGCAGGAGCTTAGTATTTCCCGGGTTTGGGCAATGGCCCGGTCTAGTATTCCGTTATTATACGCTTCTAAATAGGCAGGCTTCATTTAAATGCGCTTGGTTATCTGCTGGGAATAGATATGGCGGATATGGTTGAATAACCGGATGTATGCATCGGTGCGATAATCCGGGTATGTCCAATCCCACGGCCGGAAACTTTTGCCCTGGTAAGACAAAGTGATCTCCGCGTATATTCCCCGGCCCAGGTATATGCGGTGCATATAATCTTTGGTCGTGGCCAGGACAAGCTTGGCCATATCCAGGTATCCCGGGTCGATGTTCACGGTGCGCCCTTTTTTGCAGCTCAATTTTTTTTCTATTTTATTGGTCAGTATTTTTATGCGGGATAAAGCCTCAGGCGGGATCAATTTGTTGAAACTTATGAATCTGCGGAAAAGGTCTCGGCCGATCTCTTTTTCGTAATGATCGGTGACGTTAAAATTAAAAACGGGGCTTTCAAAATCGATCCTGCCGAATTTCTTGGAGAGTATGCGCAGGGTTTTGGAATAGGAAAGTTTGTCCCTGAAGATCAAAGCAAGGATCAGTTTTACCGGCTGGGGCTTTATTATCTTTCCCATTCTTTAAAGGATTAATTCATCGAACAGGCGGTTTGAGGCAGGCACTGCGAAACGTATTGCGATAACTTCTGACGGGATGGGTTCTTGATCTCGTTAAAGAAAATAGCGACATTAAATCCGCCGGACGGGTCGTCCTCGGTGCGCACGATCACCCCGTAACAATCAACCAGGCAGTTTTCCCGCATCCCGTTATTCACCAGGGGGATGTTCAGCTTTATTTTAACCTTGGTAAAGGGCGGGACGTATTTTTCGATGTGGCAGTACGTGCCCAGGCAGCTGACATTATAGGTGCTGGTAGCGAAGTCGTAACCATTGGCCATCACATTGAGCGGAAGGTTTTGATTGATCCTCGGGTGAAGCCTTCTCTCTTTTTTAGAGATGGTTTTCATTTCGCGGCCCCTTCTTTTTCTTCGGCGGTTTTCTTTGATTTTAGCCAGCATTTCTTAGTGCAATAAAATTTGCCGTTGCGGTAATACCTGCGCACTTTCTTTAAAGGTTTATTGCAGCTGGGACAGTTGGTCTGCTTTTCTACGGGTTTAGCCTCTGTTGCCGGTGCCTGCGCTGTTTCGTTAGCCATTTTACTTTAAACTCCTTAAGCTTGATTAAGTTTCATGTTGATGTAATCCGAAAGATACTTCTTATCTTGCGAATTTTCCCATTCCAAAAACTGCGCGCCGAAACGGTATTTATCGGCATGCGGATACGGGTTGGACCAGACAATTTTGCCGATCGGCCTTAATACCCGGGCAAAGATATTTATCTCCATCATCACCGTTGTCTGCGGCGGGATGAATTTGTTATTGATAAAACCTATGCCGCTGTCGCTTATATCGTCGCTAAGGGTATTTAAAAACACCGGGGTCCCTCTAACCTGACAGCGTAACGGCCCGGTGAAATCTATTCGAGGTGCGCGCCTTGTTTCTTCGATCCGGTTGATCATTTTTCCTTCTCTTTTGGAGGAAGAACCGTGGCATTTTCTACCTCAATAACGAAATTATAACACATATTTCGCATAAGTCAATAGCTGGAAAACGTTTTCATTCTCAGTAGGGGACGGTTCCTCGTTAAATTAACGCTTGAGGCATAAGGTGTTACAACAACGCACTTGTCAAATCCGATAAGTCCTTTAATTTACTCAATGGTAAATGAGATTATTACGTTAAATGAGAGCTGCGGGTAGTCCAGGTCTTTGGAAAACGGCGGGAACGGTGCGGCGTCGCGGATGCTGCGGATCGCCACTTCCCGTAAATAAATATTTCCGGACGACCTCTCTTCTATCAGTTTGACCGTGTTCAGTGCCCCGAGTTTTGAGACCACAAAGGCGAGATAAACCTCGCCGGTCTCGGCGTGGGAGTAATTTTGATAAGCTGCCCTTCTGATCTTTTCGCGGACCAGGTTGTAATAACTGACATAAGAAGGATTATTGATCTTGTTCATTTCAACCGGGGCCAGGGATATTTTTTTCTTGAGCGCGTTTATATCCGGCTTGTTCGCCGCTGGTTTTATGAAGTTCATATCGTTGATAGTCAGGGTTTTCTTGCCCGGGATTCCGTTCTTGTCTGCCGCGGGCCGGGGGATGATCCGGTCAAATTTGCTGATCCGGGAATTTATGCTGACGCGACTGTTTCTTTTAGATTGGGTTTGTTTGGTGAACGGCTTGGGTTTCGGCGGCTGCGGAGGGTTTTTAAGATATACGATCCGCACCTTGGTCATCCGTTTATCGCGGATAAAAGGATTGAGCTGGGGTATGCTTAGAAAAATAACACTATGCAATATCAGGGACGCGATCAGCGTCCGCTGGAAGATACTTTCGGTATTCATGTAAACCAATATAATTTAGTTGCTACTTTCTGTCAATAACTATATTAGGGGACGGTTCCTCGTTACGCAACGTTTTACTTATCAATAGGTTACAATAAGGCGTTTTACACTTTTAACAACACCGCGATTGAATAAATATGACAAACCCGTTATTGTAACTTGTTATGGCGCAAGCAGTAATTTGAAGAGGAACCGTCCCCTCTTTTTAGAAGGTTACCTTTACGCCGGTGGTTATGGAAAATCCCGGCATTGGATAATCTTTGATCACTTCGTATTTACGGTCGAAGATGTTCTTTAACCAGAGGTATCCGGTTATGTTCTCATTGACCTTCTTGGAAAGGCTGAGGTTGAAAACATAGAACTCTTTTACCGGATCGTTATTGGTTGTATCTTTATACCTGCGGCCGGTAAATTGCCCGTTTAATTCGCAGGTGAACCCGTTTATGTCGTGATATCTTAATGCGGCGTCGACTTTATGCTTGGGTTGATAAACTATATATTTATTCGTGTGTTTATCCACCGCTTTCTGGAATGTATAATTCAAATC
>JALOCB010000050.1 GCA_023227985.1 Candidatus Omnitrophota bacterium
TACCCAAAGACTTGCTCATCTTGTTCACGCCGTCAGTGCCTTCCAGAAGCGGCATAGTGATCACTACCTGGGGATCCTGGCCAAAATCCTTTTGCAGGTCGCGGCCGACCAAAAGGTTGAATATCTGATCTGTCCCTCCCAGCTCAATATCGCTTTTAAGCATTACCGAGTCATAACCCTGGAGAATAGGATACATGAACTCGAGCATCGAAACATCCTGTTTATTATCCAGGCGCTTCTTAAAATCTTCACGCTGGAGCATCTGGCTGACGGTCACGTGCATTGTAAGGCCCAGAAAATCCGCCACGTTCATTTTTTCGAACCATTCGCTGTTAAAGACAATTTCCAGCTTTTTCAGGTCCATTATCTTGGCGACCTGCTTTTTATAGGTCTTGGCGTTTTCTTTAACCTCATCCTTAGTCAGGGTCTTGCGCAACTGCGACCGGCCGGTAGGGTCTCCTATCTGACCGGTAAAATCACCGATCAAAAAGCAAACCTCATGGCCGAGTTCCTGGAACTGGCGCATCTTACGCAAAAGCACAGTATGGCCCAGGTGAATATCCGGAGCAGTGGGATCAAAACCCGCCTTGACCCGCAAAGGCCGGCGCTCTTTTTTGGCCAGCTCAAGTTTCTTGACCAGTTCCTCTTCGGAAATGATCGAAACCGCGCCGCGCTTGATGATCTCTAGTTGATGTTTAATGTCCATAATTCACTCACTTACTGCCCCTTACGGGGCAGTAAGTGCCGATTTTTATTAGGGGACACTTTCCAGCTTAAGGGTAATACAGTTCCCCCTTTGAAACCAGAACAGTTTCCCGATTGCAATCAGAAGCGTTTCTGCTTTAAAGCTTCGCGGAAAGACCGATCTTGCCCTGATCCACGTCGACTTTGATAACTTTTACCTTGAGCTTATCACCGGGTTTTAATGACTTTAACAGTTCCGGGACGATCTCATTGGTAAAGACCAAGCCTTCCAGGTCTTCTTCGATCTTGACGAACACGCCAAAATCAGTGATGCTGACCGCCTCTGCTTCCAGCTCTGTATCCAGCTTGTATTTGTTGGCTATTTCCGGCCAGGGATTGGTCTGAAGCTGTTTCAGGCCTAAAGCAATCCTCTGGTTCTGGCTGTCCACTGAAATGACCACTACATCCACTTTCTGGCCCTTTTTCAGCAGGTCCTGCGGATTAGTCACCCTCTTGGTCCAGGACAGGTCGGATATATGGATCATCCCTTCCAGGCTGGAATCTAATTCCACGAACACCCCGTATTTGGTAAAGCTCTTCACTTTACCCTGCACCTGGGTGCCGGCCGGGAATTTCGCTTCCGCGTCGATCCAAGGATTCTGCTCCAACTGCTTGATGCTCAGGGCGATCCTGCGGGAAGCCTTTTCCACGCTCAATATCTGGCTTTCCACCATATCGCCTATAGCGAATATTTCATTGGGATTGCTCACCTTTTTGGTCCAGGATATCTCGGAGATATGGATCAATCCCTCGATGCCACGTTCCAACTCTACGAATACGCCGTAAGGAAGTATGCTGACGATCTTACCCTTGATCTTGGTGCCTACGGTGTATTTGGTCTCAATCTCCTGCCACGGGTCCGGGGTTCTTTGTTTAAGGCCCAAGGATATCTTGCCGCTCTCCTTGTCCATATTCAAAAGAACTACCTCGATCCTGTCTCCCACAGCCACGATCTCCGAAGGATGCGAGATCTTCGACCAGGACATATCAGTGATATGCAGAAGGCCGTCAATGCCGCCCATATCAATGAACGCGCCGAAATCAGTGATCGCCTTGACTGTGCCAGGGTAGGTCTCGCCCTGCTTTAATTCCACCCAAAGCTTGGCCTTAAGCTCCTCGCGCTCCTTGTGAATAGCCTCGCGGCGGGAAAGGATGATCCCGTATCTTAACTTGTTGATCTTGATGATCTTGAACTTGAAGGTCTTGCCCAGGATATCCTTGTCCAGGACGCCCTTGAACGCGGAAAGCGACGCGGGCAAAAACCCTTCGATGCCCAGGACGTCGACCAGAAAACCGCCCTTGACCTTCTTGACCGGACGGCCTTCCAGTAAAGTGCCATCCTGCGAATGCTTGACAATACTGTCCCATCCCTGCATACATCTGGCCCGCTCGCGGGAAAGAATGATCAGGCCGGCGTCATCTTCAATCGAATCCACGAAGAAATCCAGTTCTTTGCCGACTTCCAGTTCGTCGCGCTTGAACTCGGTGATCGAAACAATGCCTTCGGACTTAAAACCGACGTCCACAAGGACTTCCTTGGTCTTGACTGAGACCACCTTGCCTTTAACGATCCGACCTTCCTGGATCATTTTAATACTGTCGTTATACATCTGCTCTAATTCGGAAAGTTCAACTTGAGCCATTAGAATATCTCCTTATATGTTTTTATTTTTTGTTTTTATTTTTTTCACAATCGCGTCGACCAACCACTGCGGGGCTGACGCGCCGCTGATCAACCCGATATCCTTGGCGTTCTTAAGTATCTTGTCCAACGCCGAGGTATCGTCCTCAACCAGAAAAGTCCGTTTATTGACCTTTTGGCCAAGATGCAAAAGACGTTTGGTATTGGCGCTGGCCCTGGAACCGATGACCAGCAGGGTATCAACGTCCCCTGCAAGCTGCTTCACCTCCTCCTGCCTCTTGGATGTATCCAGGCAAATTGTGTTATATATATGCGCTTCCAGGATATGGGAATTCTTTTCCAGGATCGCGGAGACAATTTTTGAGAACTTGTCTTTGGCCTGCGTGGTCTGGGAAATTATCCCTATCTTTTTATACGAGAACTCATCGCTAGCTGTATCGTTAATATCCTCTACTATATGCGCGCTGGGAGCCAGATCCTTCAAGGCCTTTACTTCCGGATGCGTTTTATCCCCGATTATAATGACCTGCAGTTTTTGCTGATAAAGCGATTTGCAGATCTTATGCACCGACGAAACATACGGGCAGGTAACATCGACGATCTTGAGGTTCTTCTTCCTGGCGGCCGCCACTACTTCATGCGGGCTGCCGTGGGAAGGCAGGATGATCGTAGAATCGCGTTCTACCTCATCCAGGCTCTTGACCGTGATCAGGCCCTTCTGCTTCAATCGCTGTATAACCAGGGGATTATGGATGATCGAGCCTAAAGAATAGACCTTATTCCTGCTTGAGGTAAGCGTTTTTTCAGCGATATCGATCGCCCGCCTTACCCCTGAACAAAACCCTATGCTTTTGGCTAATTTGATCCTATGCATCCGCTAAATTGCGTATGGCTTCCATTATCCGGCCGGATATATCACGATAAGCCATCCTCCTTTCAACAATAATTTGTGCTCCAAAACGTACTGCGACTTTCGCCGGGCGGATACCTTTGGCGCCTTTAGGCATTGCCAGATCCGTTCCGGTGATCAACGCCGGTATTACCGGCACATTTAATTTCTGGGCTAAGAATCCTACCCCGGGCAAAGGCTCCCCGAACTTTCCGCCGGTCTGCCGGGCGCCTTCGGGGAAAAGCAGTATTGCCTGGCCTTTCCTGACTCTGCGGATCGCCTCCTTTATCGCGGTCAGATCCGCGGAATCCCTTTTCAAGGGAAAGGCGTGCACCCGCCTTAATATAAAACCTGCCAGAGGATTTTTGAACAACTCCTCTTTGGCCATAAAATGCAGCTCCCGCGGGCTGGACACTACACCCAGGAGTATAGGGTCAAGATTGCTTAAATGGTTGCTGGCTAAGATATACCCGCCCTGCCTGGGGATATTCTCTTTGCCAATAACCGAAATTTTCAAAACTGAGCGGAATATCCAGTTAAAAATGCTTCTGCCGAGTTTATACAACATTCTTCAGGATCAGTTGTTTGCCGTATTCCAGCAATGCCTTGGACTTGGCCAGGCTCTTGGCCTCGGCATATATCCGGATGATCGGCTCGGTGCCTGAGGCGCGCAGCATCAGCCAGCTTTCATCGCTTAAGAAGAATTTCAGGCCGTCGGTATCATTGATCTTGACCACTTCCAGGCCCTGGATATTCTTGATCCCTTTTAACGGATCCAGCCTTATCGGGCCTTTGCCCTCAAGCTTCAAGGCGTCGCGCAGATAATAATACCTGCCGAATTCCTTTTCCATATCCTTAAGGATGCCGGTAATGGATTTCTTGCGATAGACCATCATCTCCATAAGCAGGATGCCGGCAAGCGAGCCGTCGCGTTCCGGGATATAATCCTTGAACCCCATTCCGCCGGCCTCTTCGCCGCCGACCAGGATATCTTTGGTGACCATTAATTCTGAAATGTATTTGAACCCGACCGGGGTTTCGTAAACCTTAAGCCCTAATTTTTTGGTGATCTTATCGATCAGGTTGGTCCCTACCAGGGTCTTGACCACGCCGCCGGAAAGTTTGCGGTCCTGGATCAGATGCAGGATCAAAAGCCCCAAAATTTTCTGCGGGCTGACGAACTCGCCTTCGCCGGTAATGCAGGCTATGCGGTCAGCGTCGCCGTCAAGAACCAGGCAGATATCGTATTTTTCTTTCTTCATCCGGGCCAGAGTGGAGCCCAGGTTCTCCGGGATCGGCTCCGGCCGTAATCCCTCAAAAGAAGGATTGATGTCAGCGCGATGGAATGATAACTTTATGTCAGTGCCTTTAAGCACCTGGCTTAAAAAACTGTCCCCGCTTCCATGCATAGCGTCAACCAGGACGCGGAACTTGGCCTTCTTGAATTTGCTTAACTGCACGTATCCGCGCAGGAATTTAACATAAGCCTTGGTCATATCTATTTTATCGATCATTCCGGATTTAATCTGGCTGGCCGGATTAGGCTCGGCGATCAATCTTTCCACTTCCGCGGTAACCTCTACCCCGGCTGCCCCGCCTTCAGCGGTCTTGATCTTGATCCCGTTATACTCCCCGGGATTATGGCTGGCAGTGATCATCACCCCTGCCTGCGCCTTGCGGGTCTTCACCGCGAAGCTTAACGTCGGGGTCGGCACCGGGCGATCTGAAAGGATCACGTCAATGCCGTTGGCGATCAGGACTTCACTGACTATGGCCGCGTAACGGTCGGAAAGAAAACGGGTGTCGAAACCTACGGCAATAGTCACTTTGTTATTGCCGCTCTTTTTAGCTTCATTGTTATAATAATCGGCTATAGCCTGCCCGACCAGTTTTACGTTAACAAAAGTAAAATTATCGCTGATCACCCCGCGCCATCCGTCGGTGCCGAATTTAATTTGAGGCTTTACTTCGCACATCTTAATCTCCTTATGGACTGTTTGTAGTCTTTTGATTTAAATATGTATGAACCCGCTGCCAGGACATTCGCTCCGGCGGCGATCACCAATTTCGCTGTATCATGGTTTATTCCGCCGTCAACCGCGATATCCCCTCTGAAGCGCGTGCGCAGCTGCCTGATCTTAGGCAGGACCTGCGGAATAAACGCCTGTCCGCCAAAGCCGGGATTAACCGACATAACCAGGACAAAATCCGCAAATTTCAGGACGTCAATTATTGGTTTCAGGGATGTCTTGGGATTAAGCGAAACACCCAATTTTACACCCATTTTGCGCAATTTCAAGCTTAAATTCTTTATTTTTGGCGCGGAAATAGTCTCCACATGCACAGTGATCATATCACTTCCGGCTTGCGCGAAGGCGCCCGCGTATTTCTCCGGATTTTCAATCATCAAATGCACGTCTAAAGGCAGTTTGGTGGACTTGCGGATATCCTTGACCACTGCCGGACCGATAGTAATATTCGGGACAAAATGCCCGTCCATCACATCCACGTGCAAAAGGTCAGCCCCGGCTTTTTCGGCCTTTTTAATATCCCGGGCCAGATTGCTGAAATCCGCGGATAATATCGACGGCGCTATCTTAATTTTCATCTTCTCTCTCAAAGCAGGAACGCTTCTGTTCTCAAAGCGGAAACTGTTCTGAACTCAAAACGGAAACCGTATTACAGCCATACCGGAAAGTGTCATACTTTAATACACTTTCCTTCTTAGATAAAAGACACTTTCCTGCTTAAATCCGACCCAGTTCCCCGATTGATTGCAGAAGCGTTTCTGGTTAATTACTTGTACAGGTTGTGCACATTGATATAGCTGCATACTGCTTCCGGAACCAGGTAGCGGAACGATTTCTTCTCTTTGACGCATTCCCTGACCTCGAAAGCTGAAACATCTACCGCCCGGATCCCCACCTTGTGGATATACGAAGGAACGTTCTCCAAGGGATACCCCGGCCGGGTGGCTACCACGAACTTGACCAGCTTGATCACCGCGTTCAGGTCCCTCCATTCCACCAGGTACTTCATCAGGTCCGAGCCGGTAATAAAATACAAATCAGCCGACGGATAGATGGACTTGAACTGCCTGATCGTGTCTATGGTATAAGACGGCCCCTGGCGCTTGATCTCGATATCCGAGGCCAAAAAGTGCTTGTTCCCTTTGATCGCAAGCCGCACCATTTTGTAGCGGTGCGATGGATTGGCTATGCCGATCTTGCCTTTATGCGGGGGAATATACGTCGGGACGAATATTACTTTATCCAGGCCTAGTTTCTCGCGGACCTCTTCCGCCAGGATCAAATGCCCGATATGCACCGGATTGAATGTCCCGCCCAGTATGCCTATTTTCATTGGCGGACCTGGCCGTTGCCGAAAACCATATATTTATACGTGGTCAATTCTTCCAGGGCCATCGGGCCGCGGGCATGCAGTTTATCCGTGGATATGCCGATCTCCGCGCCCATGCCGAACTGGCCTCCGTCGGTAAAGCGGGTCGAGGCATTCACGTAAACGCAGGCGGAATCCACCAGCCGCAGGAATCTCAAAGCGTTATCGTAATTCTCGGTAACAATGCTGTCTGAATGGCGCGAGCCGTATCCGTTGATATGGTTGATCGCCCCATCCAGGTCCTCGACCACCTTAACCGAAAGCTTCAGGTCAAGATACTCAGTGCGATAATCTTTATCCGTGGCCGTTTTAACCTTGGCGGATTTGATGATCTTCCGGGTCATCGCGCAGCCGCGCAATTCCACGCCGGCCTCTGCAAATTTCTTGGCCATTCCCGGCAAGAAACGAGCAGCCACGTCCTTATGCACCAAAAGCGACTCCATAGCATTGCACACGCCCGGGCGCTGGACCTTGGCGTTGAAGCATATTTCAGTGGCCATATTCAGGTCAGCCCATTCGTCGACGTACACATGGCACAGGCCTTTATAATGCTTGATCACCGGTATTTTGGAAATGCTCACCACCCGGTTGATCAGGCCTTCCCCGCCGCGGGGCATAACCAGATCGATATAGTCCTTTAATTTCAAAAGCTCATCAACCGCTTTACGGTCGCTTGTAGCGACCATATTGACCATATCCTGCGGCACAGCGCATTTTCCCAAAGCGGCCTTAATGATCCTATAAATGCTCAAATTAGAATTAAGCGCCTCGCTTCCGCCGCGCAATATAACGCTATTGCCGGCCTTAAAACACAGGCCGATGCAATCCGAAGTAACGTTCGGACGGGATTCATAAATGATCGCGATCACGCCTATAGGCACGCGCACCTTCTGGATCCACAAACCGTTCGGCCTGCGCCAGGCTTTGATTACCTCGCCTACCGGATCGGATAAAGCCGCGATCTCCTGCAGAGAACCAGCCATCTGCTTGATCCGGGCTTCGTTAAGGGTCAATCGCTCGATAAACGCCTTAGACAAACCTGATCTTTGGGCAGCAACAAGATCCTTCTTATTCGCGCTGATAATAGCGCTCTTGCCTGCCATTAAAGCCTTAGCCATTTCCTTCAAGGCCTTATTCTTCAGGTCAGTAGAAATGGTCAGGCTATTCCTGGCCGCGGCTTGGGCTTTTTGAGCGATGTTT
>JALOCB010000051.1 GCA_023227985.1 Candidatus Omnitrophota bacterium
CTTTTTTAGGTTCTTCGAATGTCTTCCATCTCAACGGCCGATCGTGCTGGTGCAGTTTGATCCGCTTGGCCATTTCCCTGTCCAACGCCTGACAGGTGGCGATGAACGCCACTTTCTTATGCTTTTCAGCGAGGCTGGCGGCGTATGTGCTTTTTCCGCTCCTTGCCCCCCCTGTTATAAAGATTATCTTTCCCATATTTTGTAGACGTTGTAGCTAACTCTTTTTGTTATAGATGTTTACAAATAAATGTTTTTGCTTCCTTAATTTGTAATTTATTTGTAGCTTCTTCCCGGACGTTGGTTTATGAACGACGTCTACAATAGTGGCGGTCGCCGGGCTGGGGATATATTCCCAGAACTTTTTATTACGCAATATTCTGGTAAGGAATATGCTGATCGAGCCGCCGTGGCAGACTATTGCTATGGTTTTGTCCTTGTTGCTTTTGACTATTCCGTTTATCGCTTTTTCTATCCTGTTCTTGAACGCGTTCAGGTTTTCCGCTTTAGGCATAGGGTTGGAATAAGGGCTTTTAAACCATTTCCGGTAAGCGGCCGGATATTTTTTAAGTATCTGTTCATAGGTCAATCCTTCCATCACCCCGAAGTTTACTTCCCGCAATTGTGCCAACCGGATTATTTTAGAATCGCCAAAAACGATCCTGGCTGTCTGCAAAGCGCGTTTCTTGCTGCTGGAGTATATTTTGTCAAAGCGGACGGATCGTAATTTACGGCTAAGCCGGGTTGCCTGGAGTTTTCCCTCTTTGCTTAAAGGCACATCGATCCTGCCGCAGTATATCCCTTTTTGGTTCCATTCGGTTATTCCGTGCCTGATCAAATATAGCGTGGTCGGCATTATTTTTCCCCCGGTACTAATACCACATTGGGTTTTTGGGTTATCGGATTACTGTTGACCAGGACCAGGGTCTTGTATACCGACTCGATATTCTGGTAAGTAAGCACTTCTTCCGGAGTCCCTTGTTTAAATACCGCGCCTTCATTGATCAGGGCAATGCGGTTGCAGTAAGCGCTGGCCAGGTTAAGGTCGTGCAAGACCATAACGATGGTCAGATTATTATTGCGGTTTAATTTCTTCAACAGGTCCATCGCCTGTATCTGGTGTCCGATATCCAAATGCGATGTGGGCTCGTCCAGGAACAATAATACCGGCTCCTGCGCTAATGCCCGGGCAATGACCACCCGCTGTCGCTCGCCGGCGCTTAATTCATCGATGGATTTTTGTTTGAGCCCCCGGGTATCGGTTATCTCCAGGGCCGCCTCGGCTATCTTTATATCTTTCTTTGTCTCAAATTGCAGCCTCTTCAGGTGCGGGATCCTGCCCATCAGGACCATTTCTAATACTGAAAATGAAAAATCCGTGGGGATATCCTGGGATACAAACGCCACGTTGCGGCAGAATTCTTTTAGGTCCATCTGGAAAATATTCCGGCCTTTGAAATATATCTCACCTTTTGCCGGCGTAAGCACGCGGGTAGCCAGGCGTAAAAGCGTGGTTTTGCCTGAGCCGTTCGGGCCGATAAGTCCGAGGAAATCGCCTGGGCGCGCTTCCAGCGACACGGATTTGATAACCTCCTCATGGTGGTAACCGGCGCTTACATTGTCTATTCTTAACAAGGCGTCCATCAAATCTTTTTCCCTCTTTTTAAGAGTATAATGAATAGCGGCGCTCCGATCATTGCAGTGATCACGCCTATCGGTATTTCCACCGGCGAAAACAGCGTCCGGGAAATCAGGTCGCAGGCGACCATGAACAAAGACGCGGCAATGCAGGTCGCCGGGATGAGCACTTTGTGGTTCGGCCCTACTATCCTGCGCATCATATGCGGGACGATCAAGCCGACAAACCCGATTATCCCGCAGATACAGATCAGGCAGGCGGTGATCAACGCGGTAGTCAGGATCATAATCTTTTTTATATTCTGGGTGTTGATTCCCAGGTGCATCGCTTCTTCTTCTCCCATGCTGATGGCATTCAGGTCCTGCGAGAATATATAGATCGCTATTATCCCCAGGATCACCGGAACGCTGATCAATCCGACCAGCCGGGGGTCATAAACCTGCATATTTCCCCATAACCACCAGCTCATCTCGTGTATAGCGGCGTTGCCGGATATGGATATCAGAAAAACGATCACTGCTGATAATGCGATCGAAACGATCACGCCGGCCAGGATCAGGGAATTATCCGAGATGCGCGTGCCTTCTCTTGCCAGGTTATAGACCAGGATAATGCTCGCTACTGCTCCCAAAAACGCCGCCAAGGGCATATATATCCTGGAAAGGCCGAATATTATGCCGGCTACCGCGGCCAGTCCGGCGCCGCTGGAAGTGCCCAGCAGGTACGGTTCAGCCAGTGGATTGCGCAATATGGCCTGCAAGGCGATCCCGGAAACAGCCAATCCGCATCCAGCCAGGATCGCGGCCGCGATCCTTAAAATACGCATATGCAGGATCAACTGGTTTCCCTTCGATAACAGCCCAGCCAGCGGAATATTGACCGCGCCGTTAGTTATCCCCAAGATTATGGCGATGATCAGCAGGCAAAATAATATAAAGAATTTTTTACTCGGATATTTCGGCATTTTGCGGGTATAATCGTTTGAATATTTCTTTCAGCCCATCGGTTATTCTCGGCCCCGGCCTTAAGAGGATGTCCGGGTCTATATCATTAAATACCCTTTTGTCCTTTACCGCCTTGATCTGTCCCCATCCGAACCTGGATTCAAGCAGCTTTAACGGCGTTTCTTTATCCATGTAAGTCATTATTATGCATTCCGGATCAAGGCTTATCACCTTTTCTGCGCTGTAATTGC
The DNA here is from genome assembly GCA_023227985.1 of Candidatus Omnitrophota bacterium. Classification (NCBI taxonomy): domain Bacteria; kingdom Pseudomonadati; phylum Candidatus Omnitrophota; species Candidatus Omnitrophota bacterium. Next base: position 2,832 of record JALOCB010000051.1, read on the forward strand.
AGAATGGCCTTACCACATTATGTGCGACGTTTATTCCGCCGGCCATAGTGATCAATTCATCGATGAAAGAGCCTTTTCCCGCGGTCATCAACGGCTCATGCCAGATCTCGACAAAAACCTTCACTCTTTTGTCCTGCGGGATGCTTTGGACCAGGACGTTTACCGTCTCGATGTCTTCGAACATTTTACGCAGCAATCTTTGCGCTTCTTTTGTCCGGTTAGTGAGCGCTCCGATATCGTTGATAGTCTTGAGCAGGTCGCCTACGGTCGCCGGATCAGCGACATAAATATGGGGAAATATCTTTTTTAATTCCGCGATCGCCGGTAGCTGTTCCAGGCCGGTGCCGAAAATATAATCCGGGCGCAGGGAAATTATCGTTTCCATGTTCGGATGGCTGAAATCGCCGATTTTCGTTTTTGATCCCGTCTCTTCCGGATAATTACAGTATGTGCTTACCCCTACTATTTCATCATCCAGGCCTAAGGCGAAAAGTATCTCCGTAGTGGACGGCGCCAGGGAAATGTAACGCGGGGCGCCGGAGGAGGGAACTGTTCCCGTCTCCGCCGAGCTGTTGTTAGCCGCGCAAGGGAACTGTTCCTGGCCAAAGAGCAATACCAGGCAAATTATTATGATTATTTTCTTCATAAATTTAAAATTTTCATCCCTCGCGTAAACGCTCGAAGATTTCCCGGAAATCTTCTGCGCACGCTTCGGGATTTTTCGGCCAAACAACTTATGTTCGTCAGCTGCGCTTCCTCATAAGTTGTGGCCTCAAAAAAATAACCCTGATTTCAGCTTATCACTGACATCAGGGTTGCACCCAAATATTACTTGGCCCTTTCCGCGAGGCGTTACGTTTTATATAGGCAGGTCTTCTGGCTCGGGTATCTTCCTACTTGCTGCGTCTTCCCATCCTGCGTTAACAGGATAGTGACATTTACAGCTTTCGTCCACCCTTACAGCGGCGGGACCGCACTCGAATTCATACACTTCGTTCAACCGAAGGACGAGTTTCCCTAAACCTATATCACTAACTTGACTCTCTTAAGATACCACCTGCCGATAAATTGTCAAACAATATTTTAAAGCGGTTCTGAGGTATGCTTAAAAGTGTCCCCAGAACCGCCCCGATGCATTATTTCAACTTGTTTTTTATCTCCTGAGCCACTTTTTTACCGGATAACAGCATCCCGCCGAATATCGGCCCCATTCTGGGCGCCCCATATACCGCGTTCGCGCACATCCCGCAGACATATAGCCCCGGAGCTACTTCTTTGGAATTCCTTACGATCGTATCCTCTCCTACTTCAGCCCACATGGATTGTTCGCCGTTTACTTTACCGGACGATGTCTTTAAAGAAATACCGGATTTTCTTTCCGCTATGCGCGCTACTTCAGCGGCGTGTCCGGTGGCGTCAACCACAAAATCCGCCGCCATAGTGATAGGGTCAACATGAAGATTGGCCATTTGCACCGCTGTCCAGTTCAGCACCAGTCCGCAGATCCTGTTCTTGCGGATCATCACGTCTTCCGCGCTGATCAAGTTGAATATTTTTACCCCGGCTTTAATTGTTTTTGAACAGATAGTGGAAACTGTTTCCAGGGAATCCGCCAGGTAGTAATTTTTCTCATATAATCGTGTTCTTACCCCGAATTCATCAAGGATGGCTTTGGCCTTTTCCTGAAATACGATCTCATTGAACATTATCCCGCCGCCCCACATTCCCCCGCCCACGGACAGTTTGCGTTCGAACATTACCACTTTTTTTCCCTGTTTGGCCAGATAATAGGCGCAGCACATCCCGGCAGGGCCGGCGCCGACTATCGCCACATCCACGTTCAAAGCGTCGACCAGCTTGTTGTTGTATGATTCGATGATGGCTTTTGAGATCTTTATTTCATCCAGCTGCATGGCAGGCTCCTTTGGTTATCCCTCGCGTAAGCGCTTGAAGATTTCTCTTGAAATCTTCTGCGCCCGCTTCGGGATTATTTCGCAGACGGCCTTCGGCCTATGGTTTACGTCGTGCCAATACTCCGTAAATCATCTGCTCAATAAAAAACCCCTATGCCGCAGGCATAAGGGTTAAATAAGACCTTCGTTCCCTACGCTGGCATTATCCAGATCAGGTTATTAGGGTAATCCGCTTACCGCGCGGAACTCTCAGGCTGACGCACAGCCTCCCCTGTTATTATATATAATTACAGCATAAATCTATTTTTTGTCAACTGTTCAATCCGCGGGCAAACCAATTCTGCGTCCTTAAACAGAATTTAACTAACATCAGCATTACCGGCACTTCGATCAGAACGCCGACAACCGTAGCCAGCGCCGCTCCCGATGAGATCCCGAAAAGCATAGTGGCTGTGGCTATGGCGACTTCAAAATGATTGCTCGCGCCGATCATTGCCGAGGGGGCCGCGTCTGCATAGCTTAACTTCAGTTTCTTCGCCAGCCAGTAGGTGATCGCGAAAATCAAACAAGTTTGGATAAAGAGCGGGATCGCTATCCATAGGATGGTCAGCGGCTGCGCGAGGATCACCGCGCCTTTAAATGAGAACAAAAGTATAAGCGTAAATAAAAGGGCAATGATCGAGACCGGCGACAGAATATGCAGGAACTTCTCATTAAACCACTCTGCGCCTTTAAACGATACGATCCATTTACGCGAGAAATATCCTGCCACAAGAGGCAAAGCCACATAAATAACAATCGATAATAACAACGCCTGCCAGGGAACAGGCATCCTTCCTACGCCCAAAAGAAATCCCCCTAAAACCCCGTAAAGCACGAGCATGGTCAGGGAATTAATAGCCACCATGACCAATGTGTGCCCGTCATTGCCTTTAGCCAGAAACCCCCAGACTAAAACCATAGCTGTGCAAGGGGCAATGCCTAACAAAATACACCCGGCGAAATAACTGCGCCATAAAGGCACCTGGAGCATCTTCAGCCCTTCATGCGTAACAACCGTTCCCGCGCCGTGGACAGAGCCCAACAGCCAATCCGCCCCGGGAGGCAATTTAACAAAATCAATCGCCTGCGCGCCGATAAATCCTTTGAACAAAACTCCCAGAAAAATGTAAGCTATCGCGTACATGGTAAAAGGCTTTATTGCCCAGTTCACAAAAAGCGTCAACCATACCGGTTTAGGCGATTTACCGGCTTTGATAACTTCGGCGAAATCGATCTTGACCATTATGGGATACATCATAAAGAACAAACATATCGCGATAGGTATTGAAACCACCGGGGCACCGTTCACATAGATAGACATGCCGTCTAGCATCTTTGCCGCCTCGGGAGCGATTTTTCCGGTCAATACGCCTAAGGCGATACATATAAAAACCCACAGAGTAAGATATCTTTCAAATAATCCTAAACTCCTTTTTTCGTGAACAGCGCTCTTCATGTTTTTATCCTTTTTTTAACAGATAAACCCATATGTAATATATCCCGGCCAGGATAAATATCAGCCCGGTGGCTTTGCGCATAATGTATTCTATCCTGGTCATCCATTTGAACCAGCGGTTCAATGACGATATGCCCAGGGCGATCAAGAAAGCGAATAATAATACCGGCAGGCCTGTCCCAATGCCGTAGATCAGCGGCAATAATGCCCCGGGTTTATATTTAAGCGCCAGCGGTATAAGGCTGCCGAAGAAAAGCGCCGCGGATATTGGGCAAAATGCCAGAGCGAAGAACAATCCTAAAGCAAAAGCCCCTCCTATTCCGGCGCCGGCAAGTTTATCCTGTTGCCTGGCGGAAATCGTAATTGCCTTGAAATTTAACTTTAAGATATCTAATAAGAATAACCCGGTAAGGGTCAATATAATGCCGAAAACTTTATTGATGTATCTTTGCAGCCAATTAGCCAGGGTCGGGACGCTTAAGAGCGAGTTAGCGATGATAATCCCCAGGAGCGCGTAGGAGATCATTCTGCCGGTAGTATAAGCCAGGCCCGAGAAGAATACTATTTTAGGATGGGCTATTTTTCTCGCTAAGAAAGAGATCGCGGTTATATTAGTCGCCAGAGGGCAGGGGCTGATGGAAGTTAAGATCCCCAGCCATAACGCGGATGCCGCAGCTATCAGGATGCCATCCATTATGACTCTTTTAAGAAGTTGGACACCTCTTCTTTAACATATTCCAGGAACCTTGCCTTATTGCCCACAAGCTCCCATATCCGGGTAAGGTTTTTCGACCGTAGCTCCTTCCCGTCTTTTATCCGGGAAATAACTAATGCCTTGGTGTAAAGCTGATAGTCGTCTATGAAATGCGCGTTTTCTTTCTCCTCCACGTTAATTACTTTGAACAGGAGTTTTCCGGAAGCCAATTCATCTTTGAAATTGTTTTCAATCGCCTCTTGGGAATATTGCTCCAACTTGTGGCAGGTCGCGCAGCGGACATTTCCGTGGAAATAATACGCGTATATCGCGGCAGCCGGCGTATTGTCAGCGGCAAAACAAACAGCGTTTGATCCGATAACGCAGAGAACAAAAAACAATCGTTTTATCATCGTAGACGTTGTACCTAACTCCCAGTTGTATAAGAATTTACAATTAAAT
>JALOCB010000052.1 GCA_023227985.1 Candidatus Omnitrophota bacterium
AGAGAAAAGAGAAAGCTTTGAAAAAGCGGCATTTTATTTTGATATCGACAACACCGTTTTTGACCATATCCTTGATCCAGATAACAGTATTTTCTATCCTACGGCGGATTTTGTACCGATTCGATACGCAATGATCAAAGGATCGGGCAATACGGCAAAATCCGGCGGTTCCCGTGAGGAGATCTTGAGCGAGATCGCTAAAGAAAGCGTTTATTGGGAAAAGAGATGGCAGGAAACCGGAATGCTTGCCCGGGTTGATCAAATTACCGAACTGATGGATTTCTTAAAAAGAAAAGGAGTTGAGGTTTTTCTGGTCACTAACCGCTCCGGCGACCAGGGGATGATTAACCGTACGGTCGATATACTGAACACGCTGGATATAAAGAAAGGCCGTGATTATTCTGATATTCATTTTGTGGGGGTTGACAACGGCAAGGCCAGGATAATCCAGGATGATATCGCCGCGTACAGGCGGAATAAAATATATTTCGCGGACAACAATAAAGATGTCGCCAGGGATATCGCGGAAAAGTTAACCGGCATAGATCTGATTTCTTTCCATTTGGACCGCGGGAAACAGGAAGGAAGATTATCCTATGAATATTTCATTGACCGTTTAAACAGACTGCCGCTGGATAAGCTCGTGACGGTCCAGGATAGAGCCAAGGCGGAATTATTCCTTACCTGCGCGGAACTTGAAATAACCCGATTGGCTGCAGAAAAGCAGGTTGATAAAATAAATGACTTTATTAATTTTATGAAAAAAAACGGTCTGGACCGGTCCGAAGCGATTAACGTGCGGTACATAAATCAATATCTTCAAGATATAACTGATAATAACGGTTGGGTTCAGCGCGACGGCGGAAATCTTGTGGTTAAGGGAGCGCCGGAATTGGAGCAAATAATAAAGGGGAACTATTATCGTAACCCGGAAATATCCGGGGAAAGCCGCATTTACCTGAGGAATGTTGTTACAGGAAAGGAGTTTGAGCTTCGCAGGGCCGCTCCGGGATCCGATAGTTTTTGGGTCTGGATGGATAATATCAAGTTGGAAAGTTCCTTCAGGTTTGACCAGGACCACGGCTCTATCAGCGTTTATACTATGGGGCTGCCGGATGAATATACGGCACAGGGAATAGGGCTTACAGTCCTGCAGTATTTATCTAAACTCGCTAAGATGAAAGGCAAGGACCTGGTTTTGCACAACGTGTTCAGTTATGCCGTGGCCCGGATGTGCTACGGGCATATCAGTGAAAACACGCAATACCGTATTAATAGAACGGAATGGAAAACGTTCAAGGAGATAGATTGGCTTGAAAAGAACGGCCCGGTTGTAATAGGTATCGATGGTAAATATTCTTTGGAATACTGGAAAACGGGCGGCCCGGAAGGGTTTGTATATAAACCTTCCGAGAGACAAGATCTTGAGATCAGGGATAGGGAGGATGAACTGGGGAAAACGATCTCAGTGCGGCTGGATAACGGCAGGGTTTTAGCGGGATGGGGTGCTTCGGACGGGAGAGTTCCGCTCGCTTACCAGGTTTTTCTGTGTAAAAAGATCCCGGAAATACGCATTAAAAACAAGGATATTACGCCGGTTGGCATTAATGCCGACGGCGGCAGGATAATATCGTTCAGCCGTTATGAATTGGAAAAATATATCGCTTCCGAGATGGATGAGCCGAGCTCGGCTGGGATTAAAAAGACGTATGAAAATTTATACCCGGATACCTCTATTTATTTGAATAAGGCTGTCGAAGTGCCTGTTGCCAGCGTTGTTCCATCAAAACAAAGCAGGATCGTTCTCAAAGAGTTAGCTGCCAGGATCATGGAATTGCGGGAAGGCGCTAAAAAAAATATGGTTATTTGGAAAGACACGGATATAAACGGTAAAATCCGTAATTTTATTATCGATGGGCACCACCGTTTTGCCGCTGCCGATGTGATCAACCGTTCGGCGGAAGATGTAAACGAAAGAATAAATACGCTGCCGGCCGAGATTTTCGAACCTTTGCAAAGAGGCCGAACAGCCTTCAGCCGTATTCAACCGCGTTCCATAAGCGAGATCAATGTTGTATTGCCGCAGGGCGGCGAGGTTAGGCTTGAAGATGTAAGCCTTAAGGCGGTTTCGGAAAAAGACGGCGTTGTTTTTGAGATCAATGACGGAGGGAATTTACAAGGGGAGCGAAAGGATGCGCGGGATGTCGCCGGGGATAAAGAGTTTAATTATCAGAAAGCGGTGGAGGGGGCTCTTTTCCGGTTTATGACCGCTAAAGATTCTTCTTCGGTTGATGGTAAGGCCAGGGTTTTTACTTTTGTATTTACCCCCGGTTTTTGCGGTTTGTCGAATAAAGAAAAAAAAGAAGTATTCATAGATAAGGTTAATGAGTTTGTTGATTATCTCCCGGTGGATATTAACCGGAAAATCATTAGATCCGGTTCCGGCATAGAAGCCATCATTTATGAGCTCTGCAAAAATGCCTTTGACGGGATAATGTCTCTTGCTTCATTGCCTCAGCCGTTGAGCCTGGAGAACAGGTTGATCGATGTATATTTCGGCGTCCGCGCGGGAGTTAAGGGCGAGAAATATATGGAGATCTCGGTTGAAAATAACGGCGCGGGTAAACACGCGACCAGCCCGGCAGACAAAGGTTTATATGTAACAAAAGGGATATATGAAAAATCCCCGTATATCGGGTGGAATGAAAATTGGATAAAATTCTCAGCCGAGTTGATCGGTAAGGTTAACGGATACGCGCAAAACGGAATTTTGGCCAGCCAAAAAGAATCGTCCGCGGATATCCCCGGAGAGAAGAGCGCTGTTGTTTTTGAGTTACCTGTTGAATCGCTTGTACTTACGGGACTGAAACCGGTAAACGACATGGGCGGCAAGGGCGACGGCGGCATCGCTACGTTTGAAGGCAGGCTGGCGGCTCAGGTTGAGGGGATTTTGACCGAGCGCCCGGATATCGTCGCCGGGACGATCAAGAAAATTTTCGGCAGGAAATTGCCGCGAGGGGCGCATTATAAAGTGGAATATCTCGCGTCCGGGGCGTATAAGAAGGTTTATAAGGTCAGCGTTTTCTTGGATCAGTCGGAATCCCTGGAATTTGTTTTAAAGGCTATGGATAGTGTTGGCAGGGCTGAGTTGATGAGAGGGTATGACGAGATTGATCCGGAAGGGAAGAAGTTCTTTATTGCTCCGGTAAACAGCTCTTATGCCGCCAAACAGGGGATCCGGGCGAGGGTAAATGATATAGATGTTTCTACCGAGGAGTTGCTTACTCCGATCCGTCCTGAAAAGCTTGACCGCCAGGCGCTGGCGGCGGCGGTCGCGGGATTGGTAAAGGCTTATTTTTTGAGCGTAGGGCTGAGTCAATGGCCGGATGAGCAGCAAGATGCGTTATTTCCGGTGGATATCTCTTTTGAGAATGCCGGTTTCACCCGGGCAGCCAAGCCGGCAGTGAAAGTGCTGGATATGGACTTGGCCAGACGTTATACTCCGCTCAAAATATTGGAGGCATGTTCTTTTGTTATGGCGGGAATCGAGACCAAGGGAACAGCTATCTCTGTCCTTCAGGGCATACGGGAAGCGATGGATGCCCCTTCGACGTCCGCTTTTTTTAAACAGGCTGCCGGGGAGCTTAAAAAGCTTTTTGATAACGGCGCGGTGGAATTTAGAAAAGAGAATCTGGGGATACAGCGAAAAAGCGCCGGTTATTACGCGTTCACCGACTACAGCCATCTGGACTATGATATTTATGATGAACTGGCTAAATTTGCGCAACTGCCATCTTATGGCGGAAGAATTCAAGATAAACAGGTTGGGGGAGAAGACAAACGCAGTATTTCGATCCCTTATGATGATGAAATAGAGCAGGCAAGAGAACACCTGGCGGCGAAAGGATATTCAGAGGCGCAGATAGCCGGCTGGCTGGCACGGGGCAGGGCGAAGCTGTTAGAGATAGCCGAAGCAGCAGGTTTTCGTCCACCCCCGGGGTACGAAAAACAACTGCGCCGCGACGGCAAAGCGAGGATAATCAATCTGTTCGCGCGGGAATTATCGGTGAGTAACTATCTTGATGATATCCAACAGGCGCAGGAACGCGGGGAAATATTAACATACAGCCGGCAGGAAGATAAGTTCTCATTATTAGTCGCGGGATTGACCGGCGGTAATACCCGGAGTTTGTCCGAAGAAGCGAAGGTTCTGTTTAATGGCCGGGATCAGGGAGGTATGGATGTCCTTGTTCTTGGGCCGGGGGCGGGGAAGGAATGCGCGGATATCTATAATATTGTCAAATCGGCACGTATTGAAACCGTCAGTTTAAGCCCGATATCCCCCAGGCTTATATTAAAGGGATCCTCCCTGGGTATCCGGCGTATGCTTCAAGATTATATCCGGAAAGCGGTAATAAGGTCTAACGAGCTCGGTGAGGAGGAAGTAAATAGGATTAAGGACCTTTATGCTGCGGCCGGGATCCCGTTGGAAACAGTTTTTGAGTTGCAGAACGCGGGGTACCGTATTTTCGACCAGCCGGATGAGCCTTTTATAAAAAGGCAATATATTGGGGAGTTTAATAATATCGATTTCAAGAAAAAATACGATTTTATATATGAACAGATAGGTGGATTTTGGTACTCGGTTAAGGAAGACGGAATACAGAAAACTGTGGATAATATTTCCAGGTTGTTGAAGGCGGATGGTTTGTTTTACGCGGAGAATCTTCCCGAGCCTCTGGATTTTTCGTCTTTGGATATACCGGATGGCTTTATTGGCATATCATCAGAGGATAAAGATATGTTCTTGATCGCGGATAAAGACAGTTGGTTCGCTAATGTTGTTTCCGGAGATCTGATAGCCGCGCCCCGGGAGGGGGAAGTTTATAAGATAGCTGATCCTGACCGAATATTCCAGCTGTGGAAATCAGCTCATCCCGGTTCAGACGGTGGGGATTTGTCGCCGCTGAGCGCTGTTTCAAAAGATATCGTAAAAATAGATCTGAATGACAAGGATCACATTATATCTTTACTCGAGGCGGTCAAATCCGGCAAGGCGGTAGTTTTAGACCTGACGAAATGCCCGCGCGCGGATATAAAGGCATATAATCAGGTTCGGATCAAATTTGAGCGCATCGCCTTGAATATTGCCTTGAGATCGAATCCCGGATACCATAGGGATAATGATGATTTTGTTTTGCCTATTAAAGAAGGGCTAAAGAACGCTTTTGTTCATGGAAATAAGCTGGATTTTGATTTGCCCATTGTTCTCTATGTTGACCTGGACAGATTAAAGAATATTAAAACAGTGGAAATACGCGATAACGCTGCGCAGAAGGTGATGGATGCAGAAAGAAAAGCTATGGCGGAAGCCGCCAGTTTATTTGGATTTAAACTGGGGCTTAACCGGATAAAGGCTAGATTCGATTATCAGTATATTCAGTCGGAGGAAGGTTTAAAAGTATCGATTTCCCGTAAGAAAGAAATCCGGCAGCCGCGGAATATTATGATAGACGGTGGTTCGGCGGATGATCTTAGAGGTATTTTATTGAGGGATTTGGGATCTCCAGGCATAATCCAAGTTAACCTGTGGGATAAACTTTCCTGGGTAAATGTAAGCTCGGTCCTGAAAGAAGGTTATGTTGTTGAAATAGATCTTTTGGGCCATCCGGGAACCGGCAAAGACAGCTATCGGCAGGTAAGGGATAATCTCAATGGCTTGGCTGATTCGATCTATGAAGGATTGGCTGATGAGGATAAATATTTCCGGGACGCGGATATAGCGTTAACAGAAATGTTTAAGAACGCTTTTCTGCACGGCAACCGTTTGGATTACCGGCTGCCGATATTTATCCGGATAAAAACAGAGGATAATACAGGCGCTAAGTCTTTTGAGATATATGATACGGCAAGCGATAAAGAACTGACAATAGCAGATCGTCAGAATGCGACTGAAACTGAATTGGGCGGAGCGGGCCAGGCAATAAAACTGTTGAAATGGGCCTGGGAATATAAACGGGAAAGTTTGACAGGAGTAAAGGGCGCTAAAGTAGCGCTCTCGCGCATAAACGATAAGTCCGCCGAAGGGTTTAATAAGGATGGCGGGAATAAAGGCGGAATCGATCTGCGCAGCCTGCCGATTGCCAGCCAGCCGAATTCTTTTTTAATGGCGGGCGTTAATTCCAAGTTCAGCGATATGGATATGGAAGGAGAGTGGAAACAGATCCAGAATATGGTCAATTCCGGTTTTATCCCGAATATGGAGCGTATCCGGAATTATACTGCTGCCTGCTGTCAAAAAGGCGTTATAAGCCGGCAGAAGGAGAATATCCTTATTTGTGTCGCGGATATCCTCAGGATCGAAGAGGATAAGAACCTGGATACCGACCCGGGGATAAAGGAACTCCTGGCCAGTATCGACCAGCTATCTTGACCCTGACACCGTCATTAAATCCCTGTTTGCGTTTCTCGCCTTTTTTTATAAACATAAAAACTTAACTTTTTTGTTTTAAATGGTATAATAAAAAAATCATATGCTATCTGTTAAGAGAATTTTAGCCGCCATAGCCGTCCTCATATCATCTATTTTGTCTGCCGGAGTTTGCCGGGCTGGA
>JALOCB010000053.1 GCA_023227985.1 Candidatus Omnitrophota bacterium
GCTGCGCTCAGGCGCGAAAAGGAATTCCTGCAGGTACCCCAGGATATGTTTGGGCTTGCCGTTGATCATTATGGTTTCGCTGGCGCCGTTGACATTCTCAGCCACGGTTTTTTCCTCATCCAATTGCTCGCGCAGTTGGTCGTAATAAGCGATCTCTAAATTCGTGCCCAGGGTGACTTTACCTCTTTGCGGAGCAAGCTTACCCAAAAGGATCCGTAAAAGCGTGGTCTTGCCGCTGCCGTTAGGCCCGATCACACCGATCTTGTCGTGGCGCATTATATTTGCTGAAAAATCGCGGACCAGGCATTTGTCGGCGTAACCGAAATGGAGTTGGAAGGCCTTAATCACCTTGTGGCCGGAAAGAGCGGCTTTTTGGGCGCGCATACGCACCAGGCCCTCTTCTTTACGCTGTTCTTTCTTCTCTTGCCTTAAGCGCTCCAGCGCCTTGACCCTGCCTTCATTACGGCAGCGCCTGGCCTTAACCCCTTGACGGATCCAAACCTCTTCCTCCGCCAGTTTTTTATCGAAATGCTTCCACTCCGATTCCTCGATATCCAGCGCCGCCTGCTTGCGCTCTAAGAATGTCTTATAATCGCAGGCCCAGCTAAAGAGCCTGCCCCGGTCAAGCTCGACTATCCGGGTCGCCAGATGCTGCATAAACATCCGGTCATGGGTTACGAAAAACACCGTGCCCGGATAATTCGCCAGAAATCCCTCCAGCCAATTGATCGAATCTATATCCAGGTGGTTTGTCGGCTCGTCCAAAAGCAGGATCTCAGGCTTTAACGCCAGTTCCCTGGCTAAAAGCACCCTGCGCTTCTGCCCTCCGGACAGGTCCTGAAAATCGCTGTCCCCGTCAATCTTCATCTGGGAAATAACCTGTTCCACCTGGCTGTTCACATCCCAGCTTCCGGTTCGATCCAGCTCCGCTTGAACGTCATCCAGCTGACGGAGCAATTCCGGGGTATGCTCGGTATGCAGGCGGTGCGTAAGTTGATGATACCGGCTTAAAAGGTTCGCCCGCTCGCCCAGCCCGGAAAGGACAATATCATAGACATTGCCTTTCATATCCACGGACACTTCCTGGGGCAGATGCGCGACCTGTATACCTTTTTGCAGGACTACTGAACCGTCATCAGGCTCGAGATCGCCGGACATTACCTTCATCAAAGTGGTTTTGCCCGCGCCGTTACGGCCAAGCAAAGCCACCCGCTCGCCCGGCTCCAATTGCAGGTTCAAGCGGTCGAAAACAAGCGGACCGCTGAACTTCAGGTTGATCTCCTGTAAACTGATTAACGCCATAAAAACCCCTTATAAAAATATCGACGCGGATAATTGTTTAGATTATTTTCAATGGCCGGACAGATGCGAATATAGACAAGACTACAACGAGGAACTCCTAGGATCCAGCGATACGCTCAATAATACCGTTGATCGCGTTATTTTCTACCGCGGCGGAATCCCGGATTTTTGCCGCCGGGCCTGTGATTTCCCCTGCCCTGGGGTTTATCGAAATTGCGGAATTTGGAAAACCCGCCTTCCCGCGGATTACGCTCGAACTTGGGCTTAAATGACCCCGGGCCTTCTTTATGTTTGGAGAAACATTCCTTGCAGTATACCGGGCGGTCTCCGGTAGGCTTAAACGGGACTTCGCACTGGGTCCCGCAGTCAGCGCAGATAGCCTTGTTAAAGCTTCTTTCCCGGAAATTATTATCGCGCTCTCCCCTGTCGAAACGCCGCGGGGCGTCATATCTCTGGAAAGGACGGGAAAAGTTGCTGCTCACAGGAGGCCTTTCCACGGAACGGCTGATCAAGGCGTCGATCTTTCCCTCCAAAGAAACCAACTGCTGCTGCATCTTAAGGATAAGATCGGTCATATCCGGCGCGATCTGCGGTTCGACTTGCGGCTCATTATGAGGTTCAACTGCGGCGCTTTTGCGTTTAGCGGTCTTTTTTTTCATTTTGCTCCTTATCCGGTTAAAACAGCTTGGTAAATTACCACTCGATATTAGACATTCTACAACAGCCTTATTTTAGCACCGGGAATAAGTTAAACAACTAATATTATTGCTTTACCCTCCCGCATCAATAAATTCCGCAATTTGTTGTATCAATACATACCACCCGGCGATGTTATGAATCAGGGATCTATTCCTGAGGTCAGAAGAAATCTCCAGAGATTAATCCATCCAGGAACATAGTCATCACCTTTACCGATTCCGCCTGTTCTATCCGGTCAATTCTAACAGCCTTCCCGGCGATACTCGCGCAATAACCGCATTTATCACAGGGAATTAATCTGCAATCGTGGTTTTTGAAGAAATCCAGGAAACCATCCAGTTTCCTATTGTCAATATAAAGCTTCTCCTGGAACAACGCCTGATTCAAGGCTGCCAGCCTGCTGACATCGATCAATTCCGGTCGATTAAGATACTGCATTTTTATTTGATTCCAATCAGCAGGATCGGTAAAGGTAAACAGTATTTTAGCCAAGTTACCGTCGTATCGTCTGTCGCTATAAGCCTTCACTCTTCTTACCAACGCTTCTGTAGTCATGCACCTGTCACACAGCTTGAATCGCTCTATTCCGATGGCCTCATATTCATGGACATCTTCGGGGCGTATAAATTGAGCCCTGATGAATTCGGCCGGGTTCTTAACCTTGCGCAAGGTACAGTTGACAATACAATATTCAACAAAGAAATTCTTATTAGGATCACCCTGCGTAGTGCCATGCCCCTGCTGGTTAGCATGCAAAGGAGCGAATGGACATCCGCTTAAACAGGTAAGGCTGGCAATCAATTGAAGCTCACAGTCAATATTATCTTTCAGCGCCCTCAACATCTTGAAGTCCCTGTTGATAGTCCTGTTGACCAGGGTAATCTCATCGGCCCCCAGATCCTGCCACCATTTCGCGCAATCCAGGTTATCAACTATAGAAAATAAAGATACACAGGTTTTCAAGCGGGGAAAATGTTTTTTGACCATCTCTAATAAAGAAGGCAAAGCGACACTAACGGCTTCTGCCCCTGTAGAATCTATCCACTCCAAGTACTCCATAATATCCCTATAGCCATCCCTGGTAAATTCCTTATTCCCCATACAACTGGTGTTTATGCAGTAATTGAACTTTATTCCGTTCGCCTTTGCCAACCTTATGTGCTCTTCGGCCCGTTTTCTATCCACCTCCGGCAATAGATACGACATCCTGCCGCTGCCTACCGCGGAAAGAGTAATTGCCCCGTATAACCAGTCCACCTCGGGATAATCTTTAACGCGTATTATCAATTCATCATCCCAATTCGTCGGCACAAATAATTTCATACTTCCCTCTCTTTCTTAATTGTTATCCGGATTTGCGCGGTTATTGCGGCATGCTTATACAAAACAAAACCGCCGCAACAACTTTCGTTATTACAGCGGGTTAACAATTCTAAACTCCTCCTTCAGGAAAAACCGCATAATGAGAAAAATACAGTTATTTATGCGACTTAAAACTTATTAAGATATCGCAATTCCCCAGATCAGACCTTATATCCTTATCTAACTTATTCGCCAGTTTTTCAATTTCAAATACGCTAAGATTATCCTTTACAGTAAGGATTATATCCAGAAAGATCTTTTCCCCTGCCTTGCGCATCCTTAGCCTGTGAACGCCCAGAGAGTCCGGTTTACGCATATCCACGATCCCTTTTATTCTGGCATAACTGTCGTCCCTGGGGACCGCGTCTAAAAGTTCACGGACATTGTGTATTACGGTCTTAAACGGCACCCAGACAAGGATCAACGCCAAGGCTATAGCCATAACCGGGTCCACATAAGGCGTTATCTTAACGTAACCCGCGCGTTGCAGCAGCAGCCCCAAAAGAAAACCAAAACAAACCCCAAAAGACAACACCGTGTCCATATACCAGTGCAAACCGGCTGCCCGCAACATATTTGAACCCGTATTCCGGGATAATCTTTTTAAATAAAGCGTGATAAATACCCCCAAAATGCTTGCCGCGAATGTCGCGGCCACAGGCAAAAAATGGTTTGCGATATCTTCCGCGTGGATAATATCCTGGATAGCGATCTTTATGGCAAAAAGACAAGCCGCAAAGATCAATATCCCCTGTACGGATGCGGTAAGCGGCTCATATTTGTTATACCCGAAGTTATACGTTTCATCGGCGGGCCTGTGAATTTTACTGATAGAAAAATTCATAAGGAATGCCACCCCCAATATAACCAGGCTTGCCGACGCGTCTAAAATCAAGGTAACCGAATCAACAGCGATCCCGGCAACGGCGGAAATAAGGAACAGGGTTATAGACCCGGCCATGGAGACCTTGACAGCCAGCATCTGCCGGCGCTTTGTTTCCGCCATAGGGTCCGCGTTTTTTATTTGCATATGCCTTATCCTCTCTCGCGCAGACTGTATTTACAGTTTGAAGTAAATAAACTCTCCGGCCCTGTTCAGGAACTTGCGGATACCCAGCTTTATCATTGCCCATCTAAAACACGGGCCTTTCGTATACTTTTCCCCAAGCTCCGCTATTCTTTTCCTGGCCAATATGGAATACAGCTTGTAACCGGCGAGATCATTCTCAATAAAATGCTCCGGCTTTCTAACCCGGATAAAAACGCCCATTCCAGGATCCTCTTTCTCTATCTTCTCTATTTTGCAATCGCTGAATATACGCTCCATATCATCGATCTCGTAACGCCAGAAGTCGTATGGATGGCCATGGTAAGGGAAATACGCCGACCGGGTGGTTATCACGATCAGCCCTCCGGGCCTGCAAACCGCCTTCATATTATGTACCGCCCTGCGCCAATCGCGCACATGCTCCAATAACTCGGTGGATATAATCACATCAAAACTATGCTCGCCGAAACGCGCAGCAATATCATTAACGTCGCAGACAATATCAACCCCGGATCCGGCGGATATATCAACGCCGATATACTCTGCCGGCTCATATACTTCCACAAAAGGCCTTATACTCCCGTTCACGGAAGACGAGCCGGCCTCCAGCACTCTTTTGCCGGCGACCTCGGCTCTTTTAAGCGAGGTCAATACGAATGTCGCGCAATTCAAATTCATTTTATTTCTCCCGGTGAAAATATTGTATTTGATTCATTGTATTCCAAATAAAAACCCGCCGCAACAACTTTTCCCCGCGCCCTTTTCGGTTTTGACCCTATTTTAAAAAACCGAAACCTTTTATTTTCAACTAAAAAGCCCTTTTCTACATCACAGAAAAAGGGCTTTTAGAAGATAAGCTCCCCCCTATTGGACGAATTCCACAACTGGTGTATGACGGAAGGAACAAAAAGACTGCTTAGTGAATTAAATCTTGCAACCGCAGTTCTTATTTTGTAAGGTTTCCCTTTGTTTTTTACGAGAATCTACAAATGCGGATTGTTTTTCAATACCGATGGCGAGCCTATGATTAAGCTTACTGTAATGACTGTATCCCCTGCTTTTCATTTCCTCGACAAGGATCTTGTGTCTTAAATAGAGCGCTGCTAATTTACCTTTCCATCTCAAAGTTTCCGGATGTCTAGAATACCCTTTTTTATTCTTTGTTAAAACAGACCATATTGCGTGTAATTCCCTATGTTCTCCCAATAAATGATTACGGCATAATTTTTTTGGTGTGACATCCCAAATTCTCATATTTTTATTATATACAAAACAAAACCCTCTGCAAGTATTTTACTCGCAGAGGGTTAAAATTAAAAACTCCTCTTGGTGTTTCTCAACGAACTATTTCTATAATCTTACCGAATTCTATTCATGGTTGTAAAAATAAAGATCTTTAGGTCCCGCCCGCTTGGCCGCGG
>JALOCB010000054.1 GCA_023227985.1 Candidatus Omnitrophota bacterium
ATATTACTGATCTGGCCCGGGTGAGTAAGGCGCTAAAGTGGCAGCCTCGAACTGATGTGCGCTCAGGGGTGGCGATGCTGGTGGACTGGGTGATCAGGAATAAGGAGTATTTCGCTTAATGAAGATAGTTTTTTTGGATAGAGACGGCGTGATAAATGAATACCCCGGGGATACCCGTTATGTGACCAGTTGGAAGGAATTCCGCTTTTTGCCGGGTGTTAAAAAAGCCCTGAAAGAGCTTAAAGACGCGGGTTACCGCTTGTTCGTGATCTCTAACCAGGCTGGGGTGATCAAAGGTATTTATTCCCAAGAGGACCTGGATCAGATCACCCGGACTATGCAAAAAGGATTAGCCGAGGATGGGGTGCAGTTGGATGGCGTGTATTACTGCATCCACAGAGACAGCGATAATTGCGACTGCCGTAAGCCCAAGACCGGTATGATCGAGCGGGTTTTGGCTGAACATAAGATACCCAAACAGGCGTTGGAGAAGAGTTTTTTTATCGGGGACACTATCCGCGATATCCAGACCGGCAAAAGCGCGGGTTGTAAGACCATCCTGGTCTTTTCCGGCAAGGAAAAAGCCGCAAATATGGATAATTGGGAAGAAAAACCGGATTTTACCTGCCAAGACCTTCCAGCCGCGGTTTCTATAATCAAGACCCGGTCTTGAAACATGTTGCAATTTAACCGGTTGTAATAATATTAACAAGGGACACTTTCCAGCTTGAGTGTATGACACTTTCCGGTTTGGTTTTAGACCAGTTTCCCGATTGAAAGCAGAAGCGTTCCTGAGGTGAAGATGAAAATACTCATAGCTTATGTTTCCGCAGGCGCAGGGCATCGTAAGGCGGCTGAGGCGGTATATTATTACCTTCAAAAAAACAAGCCGGGAATCGATATCCGGCTTGTTGATGTTTTGGATGGGAGCAACAGCCTTTTTCGTTTTTTTTACACTAAGGGGTATTTCTTCCTGGTAAACTACGCCCTGGGGCTGTGGGCGTTCGCTTTCTGGCTGACCAAACTGAAGCTTTTTGTTGGTCTGGATAAAACCCTGGCCATCTGGATCGACAAGGTCTGCACCGGGAATTTTTTTAAATTGCTGGCCAGGGAAAACCCGGATTTTGTCATCTCCACGCATTTTCTGCCTTCCGAGATAACCGCTTACCTTAAGCAAAAAGGCAAGATAACCTCTAATCTGATCACAGTGATCACTGATTTCGGGGTGCATCCTTTCTGGATATCGCCGGGCACGGATATTTACGCGGTGGCTTCGGGTTTCACCTCGGAGCAGTTAAAAAAAATGGGCGTTGATCACCGGCGGATAATGGTTTTCGGCATACCGGTGGATCAAAGGTTCTCAGCCGGCTATGACCGCTGGAGCCTGCGGCATAAACTGGGTTTGCCTCAGGAGAAATTCACGGTTTTGCTGATCACCGGCTCATTCGGGCTAGGGCCGATAGAGGATATATGCGAAATGCTGCACAAGGATTGCCAGGTGATCGCGGTTTGCGCCGGCAATAAGCGTTTATACGCCAGGATGCAAAAGCGCGCTATCCCCGGGGTCAAGGTTTACGGGTTTGTTAATAACGTGGAAGAGCTGATGGCTGTGTCGGATGTGATCATCACCAAGCCCGGAGGAATGACTGTATCCGAGGTCCTGGCAATGGAACTGGCCCCGATATTCATTTCCGCTATACCCGGGCAGGAGGAATTCAATATCCAGGCAATGGCCAGTTACGGCATAGGTCATCAGGCCAAGGATATTTGCGACATCCCGGCTATTGTCAAGGCGTATAAGAGCGACCCGCGAGCATTAACCGAGGTTAAAACCCGGATCCGCCGGATAAAAAAGCCTTTAGCCGCACAGGAGCTTATTAATGCAATATGCACAGGTGGTTTTAGGCCTGCCGATTGACGGGCCGTTCGATTATATAGTCCCGCAGCCGCTGGAAAAGAAGATCGGCCTTGGACAGCGGGTCAAGGTCAATTTCCGCGGGAAGAAAGAGATCGCTTATGTTACGGGCGTTTCCGCCAATACGGATATCCGCTATTTAAAGTCCATTACGGATATCGTCGATGCGGCCCCGATGCTGGATAAGAACCTGCTGGCCTTGACCAAAAAGGTCGCGGAATATTATTCCTGCAGTTGGGGCGAGGCCATTGAGACCGCCATACCCCAAGACCTGCGCAAAGGCAAGAAATTAAATATCGCTGGCGGTGCGGTATGCGGCGAGCGGGACAACCGTCCGGCAACCGCTGAAAAGATATTATTGCATTGCCCGGATCAGGCGGCAAGATGGAAGGCGTATTTCGAGGAGATCAAAGCAGCAGTTACTGCTGGCCGGTCCTGCCTGTTCATATTGCCGGATATTGCCCTGGCCCAAAAAGCCGCCGGATCGATCAAAGCGGGATTGGGCCTGGATACGGCATTGCTTTACCGCAAACAGACTGACGAGTTAAGGTCTGGCAGGATATCCGCCAGGGAAAGTTTCCGGTGGTAGTAGGCACGCGTTCAGCCATATTCGCGCCGTTGTGCGATCCGGGTTTGATCATTGTCGATGAAGAGCAGGATTATGTTTATAAGCAGGACCAGACCCCGCATTATCATTGCCGGGAAGCGGCGATGATCCGGGCTGAGCTGGAAAAAAACAAGCTTATACTTGGCTCGAGCGCGCCATCTCTGGAAAGTTATCAATCAGCTAAAGACGGGGCGCTGAAGTATGTTTATCAGGCGGCTTCCGGCGATCAGCCGCAGATCCAGGTGGTGGATATGAAGAACCTGCCGCTGATGAGCAAACGGCAGAGGGTGATACTTTCCCAGCGCTTGCAGGATAAAATGCTGGAAGTGCTCGGTGCCAAAGGAAAGAGCCTGTTATTTATCAACCGCAAAGGTTTTGCCACGCTGGCGGTGTGCTCGACCTGCGCCAAGATCCTTAAATGCCCGCGCTGCAATATCAACCTGGTTTATCATTTTAGCCAGCAGCAGCTGCGCTGCCATTACTGCAATCACAAGATCCCGGCGCCGAAGATCTGCCCTTTGTGCAATTCCGGTTATATCCGTTATTCCGGAGCAGGGACTGAAAAGATCGAAAGCGAATTGGCTTTGCTTTTTCCGCAGGCCAAGGTGAAATTGCTCGATGATGACGCCGGACAGGACCTTTCCGGATGGGATATAATCGTTTCAGGGCAGGCAGGCTTACGCGGCATCGATCATAAATTCGACCTGGTCGGCGTCCTGGATATTGACCGGATGCTCAATCAAGTGGATTTCCGCTCAGCAGAGCGAGTCTTTGAGCTGTTAACCGAGCTTTGCGCTAAAACGGAAAGGGCAGTTATAATCCAGTCCAGCGTTTCCGGCAATTACGCTTTGTCCAGCCTGGAAAAGCACGATCCAACGCTATTTTATGAGAAAGAACTGGATCTGCGCAAACAACTGAATTTTCCGCCATATAGCCATTTCTGCCAGGTAAGATTCCGGGGGGCCAACGAGGAAAAAGTCAAGAACAGCGCAACCCAGGTCTTTGAAAAGCTGGAAAAGAGCAAATTGCCCAAAGGGATCAAGCTTATCTCGCTTAATCCGGCTGAACAGCCAAAACTAAGGGGGAATTATTACTGGGTGATCCTGATCAGCAGCGAAAGCATCCCGGTTTTGCATAAATTCTTAAAAATTAACCTGAAAAAATTAAAGCATTCAGGTATAATAGTAACCATTGATGTCGACAGCCTGTAGACGTTGTAGCTAACCGGTTATAATGTCTCGGGTTCCAATTAAATGTTTTATTGATAATTTTTCTTTCGGTGAAACTTAGAGTGGGGACACTTTCAAACTTGATAGTATGACACTTTCCGCTTTGAAATTGGCCCAGTTTCCCGATTGATTTCAGAAGCGTTTCTGGGTTTTTGGGGGGGGGAATGAATATTGTTTTTATGGGTAGTTCGAGTTTTGGGGTGCCGGCTCTCAAGGGCCTGATCAATGCCGGGTATAATGTCTCTGGCGTGGTTACGCAGACAGATAAAAGACAAGGCCGGGGTATGGTGGCTGTCGGCCATACCGCGGTCAAGGATGCCGCTATCGCGCTTAAATTAAGGCTTTTTCAGCCACAGAATATCAATTCCGCGGGGTCTGTCCAGGTTTTAAGGGATATGAGCCCGGATCTGTTGATCGTTATTGCTTACGGCCAGATACTCAGCCAGGAGGTGCTGGATATTCCCAGGCGCATGCCTTTGAACATCCACGCCTCGCTTTTGCCGGCGTTGCGCGGTCCGGCGCCGATAAACCGGGCGATCATTAATGGCGAAAAGTCCACCGGCAATACCTTGATGAAGATCACCTTGAAAATGGATTCCGGTCCGGTCATATCGCAGAGCCGGATTGATATCCTGGAAAATGATACAGCGATAACCCTGGAAGAGAAGTTATCCCTGGATGCGGCAGATCTGTTATTAAAAGGCCTGAAAATGATCGAATCCGGTGAATATAAGCTCCAGGAGCAGGATCGGGCAAAAGTGTCTATCGCCCCGAAATTAAATACGGATACCTGCAGGATCGATTGGAATATGCCGGCTGCCAGGATCAACGATCTTATCCGGGGGCTGCTGAACTGGTCTGCGGCATTCGCCAAATATAACGGCAAGACGCTAAAGATATATAAGAGCGAGGTTGTGAATATCGGTGGCCCACGGGACGGGGCTGTTCCGGGGGAGATTATTTCAGCCTCGGATAAGGGGATCGCCGTAGCTACGGGAAACGGGGTTTTGAATTTGCTGGAATTGCAATTGGCAGGAAAAAAAAGGTTAGCCGTTAAAGAATACTTGAGCGGTAACATTATCCGGCCGGGTGAGAAGATGGAATGATCCCGAGAAAATTAAAGATCTTAGGCTTGGCAGGGGCACTGGCGTTCATAGCGGTGCTTATTTTTTTTATTTCCCGCAAGAAATTCCTGGATCCTGATGAACTGGAAACCCTGTATGCCTCCTGGCTGATGTTCAAAGGCAAGATGGTTTACCGGGATTTTTATCAAATACACACACCTCTGGCCTATTTTTTGTTCTCGCCGATCTTTCTTTTTTTTAAATCCTTAAAGGTCATAGCTGCCTGCCGCGCGCTTGTGTTTGTTTTGATCTTTTTTAACGGTTTTTTACTGTTCAAAATCGCCCGCCGCCTTTTTAACGCTAAAACAGCCGTAGCCAGCCTGTTTTTCTACCTTACCAGCTGGCCGGTCTTTTATAAAATGATCGAGATAAGGCCGGATATCTTCGTCGCTATCTTTGTCAATCTTTCGCTTATCGCGTTGCTCGCAAAGTCCGGGAACGCGCCCGGATTTTTTATCCTCGCCGGGGC
>JALOCB010000055.1 GCA_023227985.1 Candidatus Omnitrophota bacterium
TTTAGGAAGGCCAGGGAAGTTAACCCCAAGAACAATAGGGCTTATTTTGAGCTGGGGTGGATCTTTCAAAACCAAAGCAGGCATTTGGAAACCGAGTTTTTGTTCAGCAAGGCCATCGAAGGCGATCCCCAAAACGCCTGGTTATATGTCGGCCTGGGGCAGTCTTGCCGGGAGCAGGGCAGATTTTCCGAAGCCGAGGCGGCATTTAAGAAAGCCCTGGAATTGGATCCCCGAAATGATTGGGCGCGCGGAATATTAAAAGTGTTGTATATCGAAATGGGAGATATGAGACTTGCCCGGGGATGCGAGCAGCAGGCCAAGGGATTAAGGAAATCTTATTATCCTCGGGTTGTGATCGATAATTACCGCAAACTCAAAACGGTGTTGGATGAGCGGGGGATAGTGTATGTCTGTATGCAATATCCCCTGCGCAGTATAGAGCCGTTAAAGGAGATCTTCCGCGGCGAGGCCGGGGATATCATTTTCGTGGATAATCAAAAAGTCTTCCGGGAAGCCCTGGAGCGCAGGGGCTATAATGAATATTTCACGGATATGGTCGGCGGCGACTTCGGCCATTGCACCCCAAAGGGCAACAGGCTTTTGGCGGAGAATATCGCGGATGTCATATTGGAGAAGGTGTTTGCGGTAAAAATAAAATATGCTGAATAGACCGCGGTGGCCGGGGATTGTATCCGGATTGTTTTTATGCCTGATCCTGCTTGAGCTGGGACTGCGGTTGGCGGTATCCGTATCCTTATACCTACAGGAGCGCGGGAACAGGGGCGTCATACTGCAAAAAGGGACATACCGCATTTTGTGCGTGGGGGACTCCATCACTGCAAAGGGGGGGATGTATTCTTATCCCAGTCAGCTCCAGGACATCCTGAATCAGCGCGGCACCGGCGTGAAATTCAGCGTGATTAACGGCGGAGTCTTCGGGATACATACATCGACCGTATTAGACAGCCTTGAATCCAGCCTCGATGCGCACCTTCCGGATATGGTCATCAGCATGATGGGCGACGGCGGTTCGGGGGCGTATATGTTTCACGAGCCTGTTTTTGATTTGAGGGGCGTGAATTTCTTCAGATCGTTCATGGTCTATAAATCAGCCAGGGCCGTTTGGTCGCGTGTCGCGCGCAAACCGGAAGATCCGGGCCTTGGTAAGATGCGGAAAAATGCCGCAAGATCAGGATCTTTTGGGAAAGACGGCCATAGCAATGGCTGGAAGGATGCCGGGATAAGGCGGTTTTATCAGGGGCAGGAGAAAGGCAGGGCTGATTTTGAGCTCGGCTTGGTCTATGCGCGTCAAGGTAAATTCATTGAGGCCGGGGGGTTATTCGAGAAAGCGATATTACTAAACCCCTTGAATGACAGGGCATATGTTGAATTGGGATGGATCTACCGGGTTCAGGAAAAATCATCCGAGGCAGAGGCGGCATTCAGGCAAGCGGTAAAGCTTAACCCTAAAAATCTTTGGCCATATGTCGAACAGGGTCAATTCGCCCAAGCCGAGGCGTCGTTCAGGAAAGCCATAAAGCTGGATCCCCGAAATGTCTGGTTATATATCGGCCTGGGATGGATCTATCTCGATCAGGGGAAATTCCCCGAGGCTGAAACCGCATTCAAGAAAGCCAAAGACGTCAATCCGCAGAACAATTGGCTGGATATCGGTTTAGGGCTGATCTATCTGAAACAGGATAAATCCGACGAAGCTGAGGCGTTATTCAAAAAAGCCGGAGAAGCCGATCCTCAAAACGATTGGTCGTATATCGGGCTTGGCTGGATTTATCAAACCCGGGGGGAATTCTTTGAGGCGGAAGCGGCGATCAGGAAGGCCATAAAAATAAACCCTAAGAATAACAGGGCTTATTTTGAACTCGGATGCGTTTATCAAAATCAGGCCAGGCTTTCGGAGGCGGAGGCGTTATTTAAGAAAGCAATAGACGTTAACCCCCAGGATAGCTGCCCATATCTTAAACTTGGATGGCTCTACCACGGTCAGGGCCGATATTCTGAGGCTGAGGTTTCATTCAAGAAGGCCATAGCGCTTAATCCCCGGAACGACCTGGCGTATCGGACGCTAAAGGTGTTATATTCGGAAATGGGCAACGCGAAGCTGGCTCGGGAATATGACAGAAAGGCCAATGAATTGCGGCCGTATTATTATCCGCGGGAGGTGATCGATAATTACCGTAAGCTTAAAGCGGTTTTGGACAGGCGGGGCATAGCCTGCGTCTGTATGCAGTATCCCCTGCGCAGTATAGAGCCGTTAAAGGAGATATTCCGGGGCGATGAGTACGGTATTATATTCGTGGATAATCAGGCGGTTTTTCAGAAAGCTTTAGAGAAAAGCTCCCATACGGAATATTTCACGGATATGGTCGGCGGCGATTTCGGCCATTGCACCCCAAAAGGCAACAGGCTTTTGGCGGAGAATATAGCGGATGCCGTATTGGAGAAGGTGTCCGGGGAATATTAAGTTATGAAAAAAATATCAGTACTCCGGGGAATGGCCGCGCGAATACCGAAGTTTATATGCGAATTGCTTTTGTTCTTGATCTTATTTGAACTGGGGTTGCGGCTGGCGGGATTTACGGTCTTATCATGGCAGGAGCGCCGGAACAAGGCATCTATCCGGCAAAAAGGCACATACCGTATTATGTGTATCGGGGAGTCGTCCACCGCTTTCGGCGGCATATATTCTTACCCCAGCCAGCTCCAGGATATCCTGAATCAGCGCAAGATCGGGGTGAAATTCAGCGTAATAAACAAGGGCGTCCCCGGAACAAATACAGCGGCCATATTAGGCAGTCTTGAATCCGATATCTCCGCGTACCGGCCGGATATGGTCATCAGCATGATGGGGATCAATGAGATGGGATCTTATATGCTTTACCAGGCGGTTTCCGGCTCTAAGGCGATAAATTTTTTCAGATCTTTAAGGATCTATAAATTAGCCCGGCTTTTTTGGTTGCATATGGTAACCCCAAGATCAGAGCCTTTATTTGCCCAAAGCCGGTCGCGACAGGTTTACGCGCAATTCCGGGACAGGCATCCCGGTAAAGAGTTGTCAAAATTAAATAAAGCAATAGAGCTGAACCCCGCAGACGACAAGGTTTATTTTGAGCTTGGGCGGTTTTATGAGCGTCAAGGCGAATTCCTTGAGGCTGAGAACATATTCAGGAAAGCCATAGACATCAACCCCAAAAATTACCGGGCGTATCTTGAACTGGGATGGATCTTTCGGGTTCAGGGCAGATCTCCCCAGGCTGAGGCGTTATTCAAGAAAGCCAAGGAGATCGATCCCGAAAACTATTGTCCGTATGTTGAGCGGGGCAGGTTCTCCGAGGGTGAGGCGGCGTTAAAGAAAGCCATAGCACTTGATCCGGAGAACGATTGGTTATATATCGGCCTGGGATGGATCTATTCCGACCAGGGGAAATTATCAAAGGCGGAGGCCGCGTTTAAGAGAGGCATAAGGATTAATCCCAAGAATCATTGGCTATATCTTGAACTGGGCAATATTTATCAGGCGCAGGATAAATTCTCCGAGGCGGAAGCGTTATTCAAGAAAGTTATGGGGCTCGACCCGGGAAACAATAACGCCTGTTTTGGGCTGGGAACGGGTTATGCCCGTCAAGGCCGGTATTTTGAGGCGGAGGCTGCGTTCAAGAAAGCCGCAGAACTCAATCCCCGAAACGACAGGCCATATGTCCATCTGGGGCGGTTTTATCTGGAACAAGGCCGGTTTCCCGAGGCTAACGCGTCGTTCAAGGATGCCCTGGAACGCGATCCCAAAAACTACGATGCGTATGTCGGTTTAGGGCAGTCTTACCTTGATCAGCATAAACCCGGGGAGGCGGAGGATGCCTTTATGAAAGCGTTGGAATTAGATCCGGGCGGCTATTGGTCACATCTCGGGCTGGGCTTGGTTTTTCAGGATCAGGGCAGGCCCTTTGAGGCTGAAGCGGCATTTAAGAAAGCCATAGACGCCGATCCCCGGGACATCTGGGCATATCTTAAGTTGGGGGAGTTTTACCGGGACCAAGGCAAATTATCCGAGGCTGAGGCGGCGTTAAAGAAGGCCGTGGAAGTGAACCCCCGCAACGACTGGGCTTGCAGGATGCTAAAGGCATTATACGCGGAAACGGGTAATGCCAGTGCCCGGCTTGAATATGAAAAGAAGACCCAAGAATTAAAAACAGACTATTATCCTCCCGGTGTGATCAACAATTATCATAGGCTAAAGTCGGTTCTGGATGAAAGAGGCATAGTGTATGTCTGCGCGCAGTATCCTATGCGCAGCGTCGAGCCGTTGAAGAGGATATTCCGGGATAACGCGGCTGGGATTATTTTCGCCGATAACGAGGAACCGTTCAAGGCCGCGCTTCAGAAATCCGGCTGCAGGGAGTATTTTTCCGATATGAGCAACGGCGACTTCGGCCATTGCACGCCTAAAGGCAACAGGCTGTTGGCGGAGAGCATCGCGAATGTCATATTGGGCAGGGTTTTTTCGCTAAAAAACGTCAACAATAAACTGTAAAGACATGGTAAAAATTCCGGCATTGCGGGTAATGATCGCGAGAACGTTTACGGTCATATTCGGTTTGTTTTTATCTTTTATCCTGGTCGAGGCGGGATTGCGGCTGGCGGGATACGCGTCTTTGTCCTTACAGGAGCGCAGAAACAGGGTTTCCGCCCGGCAAAAATGGACGTATCGTATCCTCTGCGTAGGGGAATCCACCACTTTTGTGGGTGGGGTCTGCTCGTACCCCGCGCAACTGCGCTGGATCCTTAATCAGCGCGGGATCGGGGTGAAATTCAGCGTGATCAACAAAGGCGTTCCGGGGATAAATACTTCAGGCATATTGGGCGACTTAGAATTCAATATCGAAAAGTATGCCCCGGATATGGTTATCAGCATGATGGGGATCAATGACCGGGGAGCGCATATGCTTTACGAACCCGGGTCAGGTTCGCGGGTCAGGGATTTTCTGGGGTCTTTCCGGGCCTGTAAATTGATCAGGCTGCTTTGGCTGCGGATTATTCCCGCGCGATCCGGGGATCCACTCATTGATCGCAGTCTGCCTGAACAGGGTTACGTGGAAGGCCAGGACGCCCCTTACAGCAAAGAATTGTCGAAATTGGAACAAGCCATTCAGCTTCTTCCTCGCAGCGAGTGGCCGTATGTGGAAATAGGTTCGCTCTACCGGGTCCAGGGCAAGATATTTGAGGCCGAGGCATTATTAAATACAGCCGTAGAACTCAACCCTGAGAATTACTGGGCGTATGCTGAACTGGGATGGATTTACCGTGATAATGGCAGGG
>JALOCB010000056.1 GCA_023227985.1 Candidatus Omnitrophota bacterium
TCATAATTCACAGCGGTGTGGTCAGTAATCAGGATCACGCAATCAACTTTAGATAAGGTCTTTTTATCCAGTTTAACGCATTTCAGGTTGATATCATCAATATTCAAATACGGGAAAAACGGGTCAAAATAGCTGACCCGGGCTTTTTCTTCAGTCAATTCTTTAATAATATCCAACGCGGGAGATTCCCGCAAATCCTTAACGTCTTTCTTGTAAGCCGCGCCTAAAACCAGGATATTGGCGTTTTTCAGGCCCCTGCCCTGCTTTTTAAGCATTTCTTTGACTCTCTCCACCGTATATTTGGGCATAAAACGGTTCATTTTAGAGGCCAGATCGATCATTTCAGTCTTAAATCCCAGTTTTTTCGCTTTCCAGGAAAGAAATACCGGATCGCAGGGAATGCAGTGCCCTCCTATTCCCGGCCCGGGATAGAACGGCATAAATCCGAAAGGCTTGGTCTTAGCGCATTCCAAGACCTCCCAGACGCTTATCCCCAGCTTATGGCAGACAATGGCGAATTCATTGATCAAAGCGATATTAACCAGCCGGAACGTGTTCTCCAGAAGCTTAGAGGTCTCGGCGACTTCAGGGCTGGAAACCTTAAAGACCTTCTTCATTATCTTGGAATAAAGATCATATGCGAGCCGGGCGGATCTTTCAGATATACCTCCCACAGCCTTTGGAATATTAACCACGGGGAATTTCTTGTCTCCGGGATTGACCCGTTCCGGGGAAAAACAAAGGAAGAAATCTCTTTCCGAACGCAGCCCGGTCTCTTTCAATATAGGAAGGACGACCTCCCGGGTAGTAGTCGTGTAAGACGTGCTTTCCAAAATAACCAACTGCCCCTTCCTCAAATGCTTTCTAATGGTCCGGGCAGCCGAAACGACATAGGATATATCCGGCAGAGTAACCTTGCGCAGCGGCGTGGGCACGCAGACAATAATAACGTCAGCCCGGCCTAAAACATTCTCATCGACCGTAGGCCGGAATTTCTTAGACTTGATCAACCGCAGCACATCCTTAGGATCAACGTCGACAATGAATTTTTCCCCGCCCTCCAATTTCCTTACCCGGGCAGGGTCAGTATCAAACCCGTAAACGAAATAGCCTTTTTTGCCGAAATATACCGCCAGCGGCAAACCAACATACCCCAAGCCGACAACCGCTATTTTCGCGGTCCGCGAATTTATCTTTTTTTTCAGCACACTAAAATTATCCACCACAACACTCCATTGATATTAATAAGAGCCGCTTTCCTCCACCTTCGCCTCTGCCTAAGTCAGTCGCCCGCCCTGATTATTCAGTACCGATCGCCTTACGAATATGCCCGGCAAGAGAGCCGGCGATATCCTCGATAAGCTGACGATCGCGGCCTTCTACCATTACTCTGGCCAACGCCTCGGTCCCGGAATAACGCAAAAGAACCCTTCCTTCGTCTTTTAATTTATCGGTAAAACCGCGCAGCTTATCCTCAAACCCCGGGATATCGCAAAACAGCACCTTGTCCCTGACCTTAACATTGACCAGTATCTGCGGGTATTTAGTGATGCACCTGCGCAACCGGCTTAAGGGCTCAGCCGTATCCCGCATCACCCGCAACATCTGCAACGCGGTCAAAAGCCCGTCAGGCGTACAAAGATAATCCCGGAAGATGATATGGCCGGATTGTTCGCCGCCCAGATTAAACCCGCCTTTTAGAAGCGCCTCTAATACATATTTATCGCCTACGTCCGTACAGATGATCTTGATCCCTTTTTCATCCAAAGCCGCCTTCAGCCCGTAATTGCTCATTACAGTGGCCACTACAGTGTTCTTAACCAGGCGTTTATTTTTGCTCAAGTAGCGGGCGATCACCGCGATAGTGCAATCTCCGTCCAGCACCTGGCCTTTTTCATCCACCAGGATCCCCCGGTCGCCGTCACCATCCACGGCAATGCCCAGGTCAGCCTTCTTTTCCAGGACCAGTTCCTTGAGGATCTGGGGATTAACCGCCCCGCCTTCATTTATATTATGGCCTGACGGCTTATCGTGTATAGCGAAAACCCGGGCGCCTAATTTAGTGAATATCCCGGCAGCGAAAGGCGCTGCCGCGCCCCAGGCGCAATCAAGGGCCACAGTCATACCTCTCAATTTCAGGCCTTTTACCGAAGCCAGCAAGAATTTCGCATAACGGGATTGCGCGTTCTTAACTACGGCGAGCCTGCCTTTTTTAGCGGGTCCCGGCGGAACCAGCACAGGCTCGGTTATACTGGCCCAGATCACATCCTCCACTTTTTCTTCTTCTGCCTGTGAGAATTTATGGCCGTTAGCGTTAAAGAATTTGATCCCGTTATCGGTAGGCTTATTATGCGAGGCGGAGATCATCACTCCGCAGGAGGCCTTCAACTGCCTGACAAAATACGACAGCCCCGGGGTGGTTATCGTGCCTGCGGACAAAACATCCACTCCCTGGCCGGTTATGCTCTCGGTCAAAAGTTTTTCCAGCTTATCGCCGCTTAACCGGGTGTCTTTGCCGATCACGATCTTAGGCCTTTTGCGGCTTGAGCCCATTGTTTTCTTGATATAACGCGCCAGCGCATCCGCGATCAACGAAAGCATCTCGTCTGTCAAAGGGTAAACCCCGGGAGTTCCCCTTATCCCGTCGGTGCCGAAAAGTTTATGCCGGTTCTTTATCGTATCTCTCATTTTTGCCCCGTTAAAACGCAATATAGCAAAAAAACGGGCCCAGGATAAAAGCTATCGCCAAAAATCCTGCCCGTTTTTAAACATTCCCCCGAAGGATTACTTTATGCAATCCTCTCTCCAACAGCAATCTTCCTGATCGCAGTAATCTTTAGAAGTGCCGAAACAATCGTAATTGCCTTCTTTTTTCTGTATGGTCCTGATAAGATCCTTCTTAGAATACTTCCAGGTATCTCTAATGCTCATCACTTGCGCCTTCTTTTGCACATCTGACAACCTCATTAAGCTCCTCCTTAAGTACGAACTTAACACCGGCGCATATGCCGATTGCGCCGGGTGTCAATTACCATCTTAACACCAACTTTTCCAATTAAGCTTGGTGTAGAACTGCCGCTCAAACCTTGCTGACCACGTCGTGCCGTCTAACCCGTGAATTAACCAACAACCCGATCTCATCGCCCTTTTTGCCCTGGGTGATCGGGGAATGATCGATCTGCATAGAAACGATATTCTGCTTAAAATCCGTAGTATGGCCTTTGAACCGCACCGCATCCCCCAGTGATAACGGGGCCTTCAATCTTATCACCGCGGCCCTGACCTTCGGGAAATAATGGGTGATCCTGCCGACGACATTGTCCGCGAGCTTAGGCCTGCGGACAACAGCTTTCTTCGCAGCCGCTTTCTTAGGCTTCACCGCGGTTTTCTTGCGAGAGGCCTTCACCGGTTTCCTCTTCAACACCTTCTTCTTTGAAACCTTTTTTTTGGGCGTTATGGCCTTCTTTTTCTTTTTTGCCGCCATTCCTGCCTCCTTCAACTTCCGGGCCGGTGACAGTTTTGCTTTAATTTCAAAACCGTCCCTACCTAAAACTATACTTCGATAAGGGAATCCAACTGGCCGTAAGGATTTTTTGCCTGCTTGGGATTATTCGGATCCTCCAGCCACTCCCCATCCTTTACAAAACGATAACGGTACCTTCCGGGGACCAGATTGAATTTTATGGTCCAATTGCCGTTCTCCCGCTTCATCAGGCTGTCGTCGCTGACTTTCCAGTCATTAAAATCGCCGGCGACATGGACCTGTTTCGCCTCCGGGGCGCTCAATGTGAGATTAACCTCGGTAAATTTGAATTTGGGAAGCTCTTCCTTAAGCACTTCCTCCATCCTCTTTTCCAACGCGGCCATAGCCTGCGGTTCCGCGGCCTTTACCCCGGCAGCTTTCTCGCGTATAGTGATGATCTCGCGCGAAAGGCTGAAATAATCCTTGGCCCCGCGGCAGTATTTATCGAAATTCAGGATGTGCGTGCCGCTGTTCTGCGCCTCCTTAAGCCGGACATTGACATGAACGATGGTGTCGAATATCTTCTTGCGGAAAGTGCTCTTGATCTTGTCCAGCATGGTGAACGAATGGCGCAGCCGGGAATCGAAATTAACCACCAGGATATTATGCTCCACCTTATGGTTCAGGCGGTCTTTGACCAGGTTGATTATGTCCAAAAGCTGGCCGATCCCGTCTATGGCGAACCTGCTCGCCTCTACCGGGATAATGATCTCATCGGTAGCCCTGACCGCGTTTATGGTCAAAAGGCCCAGATTAGGAGGGCAGTCGATCAAAATGTAGTCGTAATTGCCGCGCATATCGGTGATGACCTCCCAGAGCCTAGACTCCCTGCCGATCTCTCCGGCAAGCTCCTGCTCCAGCGCGCTTAATACAACGCTCGAGGGAGCGATATCGAAATTCTCATCGACCTTGCGCACTATCTGCGACAGCGCGGCTTTGCGCTGGGTCAACTTGGAAAGGACGTTATAAATGCTGATGTCGGAATTGACGTTCAATCCCATGGTCGCGTGCGACTGAGGGTCAAGGTCGATAAGCAACACCTTCTTTTTATTGCTGGCCAAAGCCGCGGCAAGATTTACCGCCGTAGTTGTTTTACCGCATCCCCCTTTTTGATTAGCGACCGCGATGATCCGCATGCTCAAACCCTCCTTAAATTTGATCCGCCTCAGGCGGAGAAAATTTAACTCCGAGTCCGTATTCACGGACGGGGAGTCTCTCCTACTTCAGAAGCCTTACGTTATCCAGGTATATCGCGCCTTTTTTATCCTGCGAATTCCATTCTTCGATAATGAACGAAAGACGGGACATCTCTGTCCAATCCGTGATATTCTTGAAATCCGGAAGTTTTAACACGCACTCCTGCCACTTGCTGGAAATGTCCTTGACGTATAGTTCGGACCTCTCCTTATAGATATTGGCGAATTCCACGCGCAATGATATGTTGTCGCTGTAATTTGATTTCTTGATGGAAAACACCAGCGATTTATAGCTGGCAAGATTGGCCTTATTCAGGTCGAAGTAATATACGCCTTTTTTAGCGGGATCGAAGGTGAAATTCACTTTGACTGTTTCATGCGTAAGGACCAGCGCGATTTCAGGGATGGATATTTTCTTGCGGGGGGACAGAGAAATAACAACCGCCAAAACGCCCAGGACAAGGACCACTGCGGCGATTAT
>JALOCB010000057.1 GCA_023227985.1 Candidatus Omnitrophota bacterium
TTTATATTCGGGGTGCTGGCGGTCTTTAGCCAGGTATCCGCGGACGCAGTGCGCAATGAGAGCCTATCCGGTTTTATAAGTAAGATCGCAGTGCCGTGTTACGGCGTAGTTTTTTATGTGAACAAGATATTCTTTCCTGTAAAGCTCTCTTGCTTTTATCCGTATTTTTCCATAATGAAAGGCGGGGCGCTGTTTCTGTATCCCATAATTACTTTCGCGGTTATGGCTTTTAGCGTGATTTGGTCCGGCAAATACACAAGAAAGGTTATTTTTGGAGCCTCGTTTTTTCTTATTACTATACTCCCGGTTTTGCAGTTCATCCCGATAGGAGGGACCTTTGTTTCCGACCGGTATACTTACTTGCCGGCAATAGGTATTTTTTATATGTTGGCGGCAGGGTGGATGTGGTTATATGAGAGGCGAACAAGGAAGCAGCGCCTGATCCGGGTATTACTTGTGGGACTCTTTATGATAGCCGCAGGCGCGCTGGTCTTTTTATCCAGGCAAAGATGCCGGGTTTGGAAGGATAGCGTGACTTTATGGAGCGATGTTCTGAGGAAATACCCCGGCGTATCGCTGGCGTATAATAATCGAGGGGCTGAATTCATCGCAAGAAAAGAATACGCCAAAGCGCATGAAGACCTTATTTGTGCTATAACCCTGGATCCTAATTATGATGACGCGTGGTTCAATCTTGGAGATTTGTATGCTTCTCAGGGGAATTATGACGAAGCGATTAAGCAGTTCAATAAGGTATTAACGATCAGGCCGGATGACATGGGCGTCTACAACAGGCTGGCTGTTATATGCGGCTTGACCGGCAAGCACGCCGAAGCGGTCAATATCTGTAAGGCGGCGATCAAGATCAATCCGGATGATTTTATGGCATACGTCAATCTTTGCAGCGCTTATGGCAGCCTGGGGTATTTCAAAGAGGCGGTTGCTTGCGGGGAGAAGGCGGTAACCCTTAATCCCAGGTCTGCCTTGGCCTGCATTAATCTTTCAGCAGCTTATTTCTACTCCGGGGATTATGGCGTTGCTGTAAAATATTGCGATAAGGCAATGGCTTTGGGTTATAAGGTAAACCCGAGGTATCTGCAGGAGCTTTCGATAAATAAAAACGATCCGGGTTTAAAAAAATAAATTCCTGTCGAGCGACCTGTATTGTATCGCCTCCGAAATATGGCCGGTTTCAATGTCCCCGCATTCCGCCATGTCCGCGATCGTCCGGGAGACTTTGAGTATCCGGTCGTAAGCGCGCGCGCTCAAATTCAATTCGTTCATCGCCGCTTTCAATAATTCGTTCTCTTCCCGGCCTAATATGCAGTATTCCCGGATCTGTTTGTGGCTCATTTGACCGTTGCATAAGATACCCGCGTTTTTAAGCCGTTCTCTTTGTACCATGCGTGTTTTATTCACCCGCGCTTTGACCGCCGCCGAGCTTTCAGCCGGCAGGTTGTGGGCTAACTCCTGATATTTTATCGCCGGAACGTCTATATGGATATCCAGGCGGTCTAATAAAGGGCCGGATATCTTTGATCTGTAGTTTTGCACCTTTGTCGTATTGCAACGGCAGGGTTTGCGGGGGTCTGTCAGGAATCCGCACGGGCAGGGGTTCATTGCGCAGATCAGCATGAATGAAGTCGGGAAGATGAAATATCTTGCCGCCCTGTTTATTTGGATATATCCGTCTTCCATCGGCTGCCGCAATGTTTCCAGACAGCCGCGTTTGAACTCCGGGAGCTCATCCAGAAAAAGTATGCCCAGGTGCGCCAGGCTTATTTCTCCCGGCTGGGGGATGGCGCCTCCGCCGGCCATACCCGCTTCCGAGATCGTATGGTGCGGGCAGCGAAAAGGCCTGGTGGCAATAAGCCCGGAGTTAGCCGATAATTTACCGGCTGCCGAATGTATCCGGGTTATTTCCAGGGATTCTTCCAGTGTTAGATCGGGCAAGATGGTCGGGATCCTTTTAGCCAGCATGGTTTTTCCGGATCCCGGCGGCCCGATCATCAGGATGTTGTGATTGCCGCATACAGCTACCTCCAGGGCTCTTTTAGCCGCCAGCTGGCCTTTTATTTCGGAGATGTCAACAGGATAATTTCCCTGCGACGAGAATACGTCTTTAATATCTATTATGTATGGATGGAATGCCCGCGGGGTATTCAGTAATTCCACCGTTTCATTCAGTGTTGTTACCGGCCATGCGGAAATAGAGGATATCATTCCCGCTTCTTTGGCATTGGCCTCCGGGAGAATAATGTCCTTGATCTTGTGTTTGGCCATTGCCAGGCTTATGGGAAGAATGCCCCGGCAAGGCCGCACGCATCCGCCTAAAGAGAGTTCGCCGATAATGCAGTAATCCTTTAAGTTTTGGCCGTCTATCTGATTAGAAGCGCATAATATCCCCAGGGCTATGGCTAAGTCAAATCCCGGCCCTTCTTTGCGGATGTATGAAGGGGAAAGGCTGATGGTTATCCGTTCTGCCGGCCAGCGGTACCCGCAGTTCTTGAGTGCTGTTTTTACCCTGCCGTAGCTCTCCTTTATTGAGGCATCCACTAAGCCTATTATGTTTATAGCGGGTAAGCCTTGTGTCACATCTACTTCAACTTCAACGGGATAAGCGTCTATTCCAAATAACCCAAAGGTGAGTATTTTAGCCAACATAGCCCCTCCTTGATGTTCAGCCCGGGATAAGTTCGCGCAAATGAGTTATAATGAGTTATATCGTTCCCAAAATGGCTAATAATAGCTCTATAACTCATGCGCTCACTTATAATAGACGTAAAATGCGGTGAAATCTAACAGGGGTGTTTATGCATTAAGGAAAGGCTTGCTTTTTACCTTCGCTATTATATAATGTAAAAAAGCGATAAATATAAAATGAAAGAATTAAAAGGAATACTCATAGCGTTGTTGGTGGGCATTACTGCCTTTAGCGGGTACAAGTATATTCTATTCCTTAAAGAGAAGAATGATTTGACCGTAGAGCTGGTTAATGTCACCAGCCGCGTGTCGGATTTGGAAACCGAAAAAAAAGTCTTAAAAGCCGACTTGGATAAATCCCGGCAGCTGCAAAGCGAGCTTTCTCTGGAAAATC
This sequence comes from Candidatus Omnitrophota bacterium, assembly GCA_023227985.1. Lineage (NCBI taxonomy): Bacteria > Pseudomonadati > Candidatus Omnitrophota > Candidatus Omnitrophota bacterium. The sequence goes on from JALOCB010000057.1 coordinate 3,098, forward strand.
AGGGGTTAAAGAATGACCTCCAGGCCGGCCAGGAGAAAATGGCCCAATTAAGCGCCGACCTTTTGTCTTCGCAGAGGTCCATTGAGGAATTAAGCGGACGTTTCTCGGAGATGGAGGTGGAGAATCTGGCGGCTAAAGAACGGATAGACAACCTTCAATTAGAGGTAACCCGGGTCTTGCTGGAGAAAGAAAGTCTTCAATCCCGGTTTAATTCCATCGATGAGCTGAAAAAAGCGATCAAGGAACTGCGGATAGGCAAGCGAAATCCCCCAACGGAAAAAAAAACAATTAACGAGGTAAAGAAATCCCCCGAGGCAAACAAATCTCCCGACGGAAACGGTGGATTTATAGTCAAAGACGGTAAATTCACCTATCTGTCCAGGGTCCGGATAGAAGTAGAGCCTCTTTCCAGTCCAAGCCAATGAAAGAAATATTCGCGCAGTTGTGGCAAAATAAGATATTTATGACCACGGTCTCCAGCTGGATCATCGCGCAGACGATCAAGGTGATCATCGGGGTATTCCGTTACAAGAAGCTGGATTTTCGCTGGTTCGTGGGGACGGGGGGGATGCCGTCCAGCCATTCAGCAGGCGCATCGTGCCTGGCTACTGCCTGTGGGCTATCCTACGGGTTTGACAGCGTTTATTTCGCCCTGGCTGCCTCATTCACTATTGTGGTTATGTTCGACGCGCAGGGTGTGCGTCGGGCGTCGGGAAAGCAGGCGAAGATCCTGAACAAGATAATGGAGGATATATATTGGCAGGGGAAGATCGAAGAAGGCCGGCTGCGTGAATTGATCGGCCATACCCCTATTGAGGTTATCGGCGGTTTTATCCTGGGCGTGTTGATCGCGTTCCTGGCGAGATAAAAACCCGGGGATTCTATAGAAGTCAAAAGGAGGCTCCCGTGAATAGAAGATCAATGGCGATTGTTGTTGTGATATCCATCGCCGCGGCTGTTGGAATATTCTTTAGTTTTCAAAGGCCCGGCGGGAAAGGGAACGCCGTCACCAGCGGGTCCGGGGCTGTTTCCAGCCTGCTTTTCGAGGCTAAGAACCTGGAGGCGCAGGGCAACTTTCTGGCCAGCTCAAATATTTATAAAAGACTTATCGGAGAATTCCCGAATTCCCGCGAAGTCCTGGACTGGCAGAAGAAATTGGAGAGCATGAATATCAAGTTATTGTTCCTGCCGGTTATAACGCCCCGGAGCATTGAATATGAGATCAAACCCGGTGATTCGCTGGAAAAGATCGCCCGGGGATATAAGACCACCCCGGAATTGATCGCTAAGAGCAATAATATATTCGGGGATAAGATCTTTCCAGGGAAAAAGATAAAAGTATGGACCGCCCCGTTCAGCATAGTGGTGGATAAGTCCGGGAACACCCTTATTTTAAAAAGCGAAGAAGAGATCATAAAGACTTATGTTGTAGCCACAGGCACGAACAATATTACCCCTGTGGGAACATTTAAGATAATCGAAAAGATAGTTTCCCCCACCTGGTACAAGGGCGGCAAGGGTATTCCCGCGGGAAGCCCGGAGAATATCCTGGGTTCGCGCTGGATGGGGCTGGATAGAGAAGGTTATGGTATCCACGGGACTACCGACCCTAAAACCCTTGGCAGCCAGGTGACCGCCGGATGCGTGCGGATGGCTAATCAAGACGTGGAAGAGCTGTATATTATCGTGCCTAAAGGCACGGAAGTTACCATTGTCGATTAATCAAAGGCTGAGAAAATATGGCTAATCTGGATTTCGAAAAACCCATTGCCGAGCTGGAAAAAAAGATCCACGAGCTTAAAAGTTTTACCGCGGATAAGAAGATAGACCTTTCTTCGGAGGCCAAAAAGCTTGAGGAAAAGCTAGAGACCCTTAAAAAAGATATTTACACCAAACTTACCCCCTGGCAAAGAGTCCAGATCGCCAGGCACCCCCAAAGGCCGTATACCCTTGATTATATCGGGATGATGATGAC
>JALOCB010000058.1 GCA_023227985.1 Candidatus Omnitrophota bacterium
ATCGTATCCCTCACGCCGATATGGGCGTTTTTGTGGCTAAACTGGATGAATTGCTGGAAGAAGGCATCGCTGGTTTGGCCCCCGCGGGAAAAAAGAGCCGGATAGCGCTGATAAGCGAAGTCCAGAACACTATCTGGCGTTTTAACAACCGCAGGCTTAAAGAGAAATACGTCAAGGCCATGCTTGGCGAGATATCCGGCCTGCATAAATTCATTTTCGTTTTCGGCGATACTGTTTATATACTGGATTTTCAGCGGGCGTTCTCCGGCAAGCTTGAAACCCATAGAATATTCACTTCCTGCCGTAAAGGTTATAAGGAATGCGATTTGCGGCTGGGCGAGACTATCTTGGAATTCAAGTTTACCCTGCATTTCAACGATCTTTACCGCCAGATAGTCGGTTTAAACAAGAGTATTTCGGTGTTTTCCCTGATTCAGGACGCGCGTCAGGCCAAAAACGATCTGGTCCCGGCTGATGCCGCGGTCCTCGGTTCGATCAAGAATATTGTGGCTTTCGGGGAGCACGCCCCGGCCAATCTTATCTCAGGCATAGAAACGTATGTGCGCGGGCATTCCCGCTCAGCGGACCATCGCAACAGCCAGCCTCTGCGGATGCGCAGGGAGTTCACTGAAGACGGCTACACGGTACGCTTGACTTTGGAAGAATTTGAGGATTTGTTATCTTCGCCGCCAATGCTGGAAGGGTCCATAAATGAATTGGAAGAGTTTCGAAGGTTTCAAAAGAAAAGAAGGTCATATAATGATACTCCGGCAGTCTCCGCCGGAGATGTCCTGAATGTCATACGCCCTATTTTCGCCGACCTTAAGAATGCAGTGCCGCTGGAGAGGTTCGATGTTTACATCAGTATCAGTAACCCTGGGGTGGTCATTCCGGCCAGCCGTGACGGTGGTAAACATGTTAATAGCAAAACCCGTTTTGTGCTGCCTTCAATCATACTGGAATCCCCCCTCAAGAGCCCCAGGGGTTTACGTATCGGTGTTTATCCCGCGTATTATCGGGGATTAGATGAAACTGACCTGGATATACTTTTCAACGGGAAAAAAGTTTTTGACCGGATATTCATAGTCGCGGCAGGGGAAGCCTGGGATACGGATAATTCTGCGCTGCAAAACAGGCTCAACCGCATATATCTATCAGTCAAACATATCCCCGGAGTATTTGCGGTAGGTATGGCCGGGAGATGTTTCCTGCCGGAGGCCGCACGAAAATTCGGGGCTCAGGCCGTTATGCGCAGATTAAGCCGCGCTCCTCCTGTTGGCGGGGCATCTTCAGAAGTGGATATGGAGACAGATGCCCTTTATTATAAGAATTACGGTTTGGATACGGTGTATCTTTTCCATACAGAAGAAACCCGCAGTAAACCAGCTTCCCGCAGATCGTTCTTTCCTTTAACCTTGGATGGATTAATAAACGCTTTGGCCGCGGCAGAAAAAACAGCCAATAACGCTGCCCCGATAATAGGATCGTTAATGTTGGGCGCGGATACGGTATTATTCCCGGGGAGCTTCGATATTCTAACCAATGGGCATATAGAGATAATCTCAAGGTTAGGCCGGATATTCAATAAGGTATATGTAGGGGTCGGTAATAATCCCGACAAGGAGTACATTTTTGCGGCGAACGAACGGGTCCGGTTGATACAAGAAGCCGTTAAGCAGAAAAAACTGAAAAATGTGAAAGTGTATTCATATGGCGGGCTGACCGTGGATTTCGCGCAGTCAAAAGGCATCATGGTAATGGCCAGGGGACTTAGGGATAATCAGGACCTGATTGATGAAGTCCGGCTTGCATCTAATAACGCGAAGCTAAATCCTGATATTCAGACTATTTTTCTTGCCGGGTTTGAATATCCGAAAGTAAGTTCATCTAAAGTAAAAGAACTTGCCGGAGATGACAGTGCCCTTAGCCGGTTGGTTCCGGATAACGTAAAGAAAGAGGTGCAAAGAAAGAGCAGGATCAATGACAGGGGCCGTTGTGACGGAGGGAATGATATCCATGACCCCGCTGATTATGGGCTTGGTTACGAGGTGGGGAGCGTGCATTTGGTCGATAAGCGGAATAATTACATAATCGGGGAAGCCGTTGTCGATTGGAAAAATACAGAAATGACCATAAGAAGATTATTCGTGTATAACCGCGGGGAAGGGTTCGGCACGATCTTTTATTCCAAATTGGAAGCTGATGCTATAAAGGATGGGTTTACGGATATGTTCGTTGAGCCCAGGAAAAATGAAGCGACAGGATTGCCTTATGAAAAAGTGGCCAAATTCTGGGAGAAAATGGGGTTTGATGGTTATTTCATTATGCATAAGAATATAGGCAGTAAGGCTGCCCCAAAAGACGGTGGGATGGAGAGGTTGATCGAACTTGATAATTCTCGTGCCGCGGAATTGGCGCAGATGCTCAGGCAGGAGAAAATGTTAAAAACACAGGTAGATGGGGATATCTTTGTGTTTGAGTATCTTTATCAGCGCGCGGATTGTTTCCGTTATCGTATAGCGGTTTCTTATTTTAAAAGCATGGGCGGGTTCATCGATTCTAAACTAATAAAGGTAAAAGATACGGTTATTGCGGTTTCTCATACGGCTTTCCAGCCGTCACCGTGGAAAAGCACATGGAAAGAAGAAATATTGTTGGATAGCAGCAAAGAGTCCTGGGTAGTCGACGATTCTGCGATGTACGGGTTCAAAGGCGTGGGCAGAACGATTCTCGCCCTGGCGATGAGGATCTCATATATGGAAAACGCCGAATGGTTCTATATACGTGAGCCAAATGATGAAATACTGGGGCTCCTTGATAAGCTGGGGTTTGAGCCTGTGGAATCCCCTGAAACGCTGGGGATGTTATCCGAAGAGATGGTTTACGGGTTTCGGTTGGGACAGGAAGTGTATCCTTCTATAAAGATCAGCAGGCTGCCTGTTCGGAGCGGCTGGGGGCTGGATACGCCATTTTCATCTGACGGCGGAAGAGACAGAATCCGGGAATATGCTTCGGGAAATCCCTCGCAGCAACAAATCATCGCTGAGCTGGAATCCCTGGTAAACGCCCGCAATGATGATCCCGACCCACTGAAGCATATTCTTTATGTTGAACAGGGGCTTTTACGGTTATTATATTCCAGCGGGTTGTTTACCGGCAGGACAATAATAAATATCCCGGCTGGCCTGGACATCCTCCCGGCGGAGTTCGCTCCCACCTATAATCTCACCTATTATGCCGGGGCCAAACTGAATATGGCGCGGGATATGGCTGAGGATTATTTGTCAGGATTCGGCCGGTACCGCGACAACCTTATTTACCGAGATTGCGATGTCAGGTATATAAATACCTACAAACATCTGGGTATATCCGGAAAAAAACTGCTTCTTTCTAAAGGCTTGAGTTCTTTTGTTCAACCGTTTAACCGGAGTGATTATATTGCTGGCTTGGATAAAGAGTTCCTGTTATCCGGCGACCGGATCTTGATAATGGATCAGGAAGACAGGCTGTGTTTTGAAGGCTTATTCCTGGATGAAGGATTTTATCCTGTAGGGGATTTGTTCTCTGGAGATATCCAGGAAAGATTAGATAACTTATTGCGTAAAATAAACGATTCCGAAATAACCGCATGGCCGTATGCGGGACGAAATTCCCTTCTTATTCCCACAGCATTGGTGGTTCTGGAGAAGCCGGCTTTTAAAGACGGGGGCGTGAAAAGGATATATCTCTTAGTCCATCCGTTATATTCTTATGAACTCATGCTTGAGAGTGAAATAACCGAGATCTTTAACGGATGGAAAAGTTTCCTGGAATTGGCCGGTAATGATCCGGACAGTATAGTGGTTTATATCCAGGAAAATAATGAATGTCTATATAATCAGCCCTTAAGCGAATGCGTGGACGATCTGGTGAATAATCTCAGGAAAAGGGTGTTTTACAACAGTTTCCCCTGCGATTTTGAGCTGAATATGGATAAAGAGCGGGAATTGTCAATCTATGCCTGCGGGGATATCTTTGAGGGGTGTTTGGTGGAGTTGACGGAAAAGTTGGCCTGGAAGCTGGGGTTGCCAAAGATAACCGCTTATTTGGTATATGATATGTCCATAGGTTATCTCGGCAATGCTTTCCCAGGAATAATCCGGCATGAAAAACGATTATCCGCGGAAATGAAGGCCAGGGATTATGGGCTGCGAATTATTTCTTATTCGGATCTGGCCAAAGAGATAGGCCGTGTTACAGAGAAAGGGCCTGCCGGTGACCAGGGTAAAGACGGCGGTAAACTGTATAAGGTATATTCAGCATTACCTTTTTTGTTTCTTGCATTGCTTCCCAATGCGGCCAGCGCGTTTGTTTATTTTGTGTTTGAAGATGTATTCGGCCCTCTGGCGCTTTTTCCGGTCCTGGCAGTATTCCTGACACTAAGCTTGGTATATCCTTTTGTTATCCTGGCGATAAGCAGTGTTGTAGCTGTGATTTTTGGAATAGGGCATAGTAAATTGCCCGGGATTTTTCCCGGACCG
>JALOCB010000059.1 GCA_023227985.1 Candidatus Omnitrophota bacterium
TCGCCCAAAAATGGCCGAAAGAAAAATGGGGTGGCTAACCGGGATCGAACCGGCAACCCCCAGAGCCACAGTCTAGTGCTCTAACCAATTGAGCTATAGCCACCATTAATCCGTCTGATTTGTTACTGGAACATTATCCTCTTTTTTAAAGGAATTTTCAAATGCTTTTTTCAGGCCGTTGCCGACACCGAATACAGTATCGATAAGAGACCTGGTCAATTCCCCCGCTGTGGTCATTGTACCTTTGACTATATTCCCAGGCACGGTAATGACCGATTCCGGCTTGAGCTGGCTGCCTTTGCGCGCCTGTTTGATCTTATCCTGAAGCGCAAGTTTTATTATCGGCGCCAAGCCCAATTCCGGGCTGTCCATCTTGGTCTTGAATTTAAAATCCAGGATAACCTTACCCTGGTTCAATGATTTAAATATATCCAGGACGACCTTGGTGATCTTTTCCGCCCTGTGCTGCGCTTCTTCCTCCTTGCGCGGCTTGAAATCTATCCTGGTCAGTTCCAGATGGCAATCTGCGATAACATCATTATTCAAACCCTGGATATCGCTGGTAAAATTAAGTTTCGCCTTGTCAATATGCGATTTATCCAGGTCCACCCAGCTGGAATAATAGGGATACAGATAAACGCCGTCTATATCTTCGACCTTCAAGCTGGCATCGACATTCTTCTTATACAGGTCGATCCAGCCCGCCAGGATGACCTTTCCTGTTTCAGCGATATTCTCCCAGGGGATATTGCCTTTAAATTCAAAAGAAGTAACCTGGGATCCGTTGACCGGAAGATTGATATTATCTATGCGGGCGTTTATATCCTTTATCGCGACTTTTATGCCCTGCTCACCTATATTCGGGTCAATAAAGTTTATACTGCTGTCCGTTATTATCACCCGTTTCAAAATGATCGGAGGTATTTTAACTGTTTCCTGCGTGGTTTCAACCGGGACAGGCGCAGGGGCAGCCGGAGCAGCATCAGCAACAGGCTCAATAACCTCAGCAGCGTTATCGGGATTCTCAACCTTGGGAATTTCTTTCAAAGGTTTTGCTATATCGATAACCGCGTGCCTGATCACCAACTGGGATAACTTAATATTGCCGCTTAACATATCAAAAACCCCGCCCGAAGCGATAATCTTATCAAATTTAGCGACGCCTTTAATCTCCAGGTCCTTTACTACCAGATCAAACGGCAGCCGGGTTTTAACACTACGGACAGTTATCTCCCGCTTAAGGAACTCCTGCAGTTTATCAACCAGTAAGGAACGCCCCTGGATATTGAGGTATATATGGACCCCATATACCAGACTGACAAATAGCAGGACTGCTGCGAGTAATATCCATGTAATAAGCTTCATATCGTTTCTTTCTGGATTTTGTCCCGCTACGTTAGCGCGAAAAAATCACAAATCCTGATTTTTCCGCACTCCGCGGGATTGTTTTGCTCACCCTGTAAACTCAGGCAAAACTACGCGCCTGGCAGGAGTCTAACCGTCGCTATCTGTTTACAGCAAATCGCTCCCCAAAGGGGCTTTGCCCCTATGGCGCTCACCGTTTATGCGGTTCGCTGTTACCCCCAAGAACGCGGGGGACATCACTTTTCCCCCGCACCCCTTTAGGTTCGATTACTTTACCACAATTTAGCGCGCCTGGCAGGAATCGAACCTGCTACCAGCTGCTTAGAAGGCAGCTGCTCTATCCAAGTGAGCTACAGGCGCGTTAATTTACTTATCACCGCCAGTCCACGTAGTGGGCAGGCGCACAATATTTTTTATCGGGGCGGTAGGACTTGAACCTACGACCTCTTGCTCCCAAAGCAAGCGCTCTAGCCAAACTGAGCCACGCCCCGTTATAAATCCGGATGTTACAAAGGTTTAATTATATCAACTCTGGTTTTGCTTCTCAATATATTTCTTGAGGACTGCCCGGACTTTTTCCAGGGCCTTAAAACGGTGGCTCATTTTATGTTTTATTACCGGACCGAGCTGAGCGAAGGTCTTCTTGTATTCAGGTATCCGGAAGATAGGGTCGTATCCAAAACCAAAATCGCCTTTGGGTGAATAATCTATCACACCGTTGCATCTTCCTTCTACTACCCTGATCAACCCGTTCTTGTCCGCCAAGGCTACCGCGCAGGCGTAATACGCCTTTCTTTCCCTCAACTTAAGCCCGTCCAGCAATCGCAAAAGTTTGGCGTTGTTATTTTCATCGCTTTTCGACCTGCCGGCAAAACGCGCGGAATGAACTCCCGGCTCCCCTCCGATAGCGTTAACGCAAAGCCCGGAATCCTCGCCCATAGTCAGCTTCCCGGTGAATCGGGCGATCTTAACCGCTTTTTTCACGGCATTTTCCCTAAAGGTCTTCCCGTTCTCCACTATCACCGGAGGCTTCTCACAATCAGCCAAAGAGATTATCCTGAGATCCAGCTTCCCGAGGATTTCCTTTATTTCTTCCAGCTTCTTGCGGTTTTTGGTCGCTACCATTAACTCTTGTTTCATAAAATGCCCTTAAGGATATCTTTCTGCATAGCGATAAGCTCAATTATACCGCCGGCAGCAAGATCGAGCATTCCGTCCATCTGTTTCCGGTCAAAGGTGCGGCGTTCGGCAGTGCTTTGTATCTCGATAAACTCCCCCTTAGAGGTCATTACCACGTTCATATCCACATCGGCTTTGGAATCTTCATCATACGCCAGGTCCAAAAGCAGTTCCCCTTTGAACATCCCCACGCTGGTAGCCGCCACAAAATCCTTTATCGGGATAACCGGGATCCGCTTGTCTTTCTTGATCTTGTTCAGCCCGTCCACCAGGGCGATAAAACTCCCGGTGATCGAAGCGGTGCGCGTGCCGCCGTCGCCCTGAATAACATCGCAATCTATCCAAACAGTCCTTTCGCCAAGGCTGCGCATATCCGTCACCGCGCGCAGGCAGCGCCCAACCAGGCGTTGTATCTCATAAGTCCTTCCGGAATCCCTGCCCCGGGGGATACGGCTCTGGCAGGAACGCGGAAGCATGCCGTATTCGGCAGTTACCCATCCGGTGCCTGAGCCTTTAAGGAACGGCGGGACTGAATCCTCCACGGTAGCCGAACAGATCACCTTGGTATTGCCCAGCTCAATAAGGCACGACCCTTCGGCGTATTTAAGATACGGCCGGGTGATCGTGACTTTTCTTAGTTTATCCAAACCTCTTCCGTCGTTTCTGATCATAGTTCCCTTTCAGTAATTATTCGCTTATGCAAACTTTATTCCGGCCTTCTTTCTTGGCCTTATACAGGGCCCGGTCAGCCAGGGCCACAAATTCATCCTTGCTCATTTTCATCTGGTACATAGCTATCCCCACGCTCACAGTGATCCGCATAAGCGAACCGGTCTCCTGGTTAAGGAAATCCAGTTCCTCGGTCATCCTGCGGATCTTCTCCGCGACCACGCCCGCGCCTTTGGCGTTAGTAAAAGGCAGGATCGCCACAAATTCATCGCCGCCGTAGCGGCAGATTATATCCACCTGGCGGATATTCTGTTTTATTACATTCGCCACCTGCTTTAATATCCGGTCTCCTTCGAGGTGGCCGTAATTATCGTTATACTTCTTAAAATGATCCACGTCCACTATCATCAAGCTGAGATTATGGTTATACCGCTGCGCCCGCAGGATCTCGACGTTGACCTGCTCCTGGAAATGGCGGTGATTGAACACATTGGTCAGCGCATCGGTAACCGCAAGCGATGCCAGCTTCTCGCAAAGTCTTATATTCTCGATCTGGGTAACCGCCTGATGCGCGATAAGAGAAAGATATTTCAGGTCATCCGGGGTGAATATCTTGGTGGTGGCCAGTTTATCGGTGACATTCATTACCCCGATAACTTTATTCTCCCTCTTTAAAGGCAAAGAAACAAAAGACCGGGTTTTATACCTGGCAGCGTCCCTGGATAAACTTTTAAAACGGTAATCGGCGTCGATATCGTCGATCAATAACGCCTCTCCCTGCTGGGCCACCCAGCCGGAAACAAATTCGCCGATCTTGACCCGGGCATTGGCCTTTTCCGGGATCAATCCTTGGGCGCCCCTGATAACCAACTCATTGTTCTTTTCGTCTACCAGCATAAAAGACGCCCTTTCGGCATCAGCTATCTTTAAAGCCATGGCCGTGACAAAATCGGCCAGGTCATCGAGCCGA
>JALOCB010000060.1 GCA_023227985.1 Candidatus Omnitrophota bacterium
AGGTGCAGCGGGCGGTATTTCTCCGGCAGTATGCTCTTTGCCAGGCTGCCCACCATACCGGAGAGGTCGATCGCTGAGGATACCTGCGCAAAACAGCTTTGTTCCAGCACAAAGCTGATGACCAGCAACATTGTCAGAACTTTCCTTAGAATCGGATTCGCTATTATATATTTATTATTCATGGGGATTGGCAGTTTCCAGCATGACCAAAACATTCCTTAATTCCGGTTCAGTGGCTTTAGCTTCCTCTTCTTCATTGCGCATGATCTCGGCAATACAAACCAAGACATTATCCATATACACATCCAATTTGTCCTGGTTCCGGCAGGCGCTTAAGAATTCATTGATCCTTTCCGTCGCAGGGATCATCCCGTTCATAGACATCTTTTCTATCTGTTTCCATTCTTTATCCAAGTCAGCGATATGGATCGCAGGCAAATAAGTACCCGCCGGATTAAACGCCGCGCCAATAGCCTTATTAACGATCGGCAAGCCGCGAAAATCAATACCGCCCCTCTTAACCGATGCAGATACCGGTTCGTTCAAAGGCGCGCCGCCATCCGCGAAATCCCGCAGAGACATTTGGCCTCGCCGAGGATTTACCAACACGTTAGGCAGGTTATTTCTCAGATAAGTCTGCCAATAACGGGTGGCTTCCCTGTTGCCTATCAAAGAATTGCTTAGCGCTAATAACTGGGCAAGCGCCTCGCTGTTGTTTTTACCTATATGATCGAAGTAAAATCTCCCTTCGTTATTCATGCTCACCAGCCTATCATCAATGACCACAAAATTTGCTTCCAATATAGAACTGGCCGAATTAAGCCCTGGCATTTTTAACGCGTCTTTCACCTGCGAGGCGGCTCCGGATAATTTTTCCATAAGCTCCTTATCCATGTTAGCCGCATATTCCCCGCTGCCCTTATTTGCTCCTCTGCCCTTCAGGGGTTTTACCCATAAGATCTTTTTAGCCGCGTTATACCCCAGGGAAATCGAATATATCCCTGCCAATCGCGCAACACTATCTTTCGTCTGCCCTCTAACCTGCTCATAAACCCATATGTTCCCCCATTCCAAGGTTATCCCGCCGATCTGCCCGCCGTCTTTTTGTGCAAAGTCTAAATTGCTTACTATTCCCCGCGCGGCTTTCTGATAATCCCGATCTCCTTTTTTCGGAACAGCTATCTGCCTGACCGGTCCTTTACCCAAAACCTCGAGTATTTCTTGCGGCAGATAAAATTCATCCGCCCGGTTAACGCCGCGCTCTTCTCGCTCTTTTGCCTCCCAAGAGAGGAGCGATTTAATGGCCTCTCCGGCGTTCAACCCTTTCTCCTGAATTCCTTCCCCTTCTTTCAAGACAACATGGATGGTTTCTTCAACAGGCACAAATTCTTCGGTTGCGGCCAGATTTACAAAAGCCGGGCCGCCTTCTTTGGTCCGGGCGACCGACCGTAAAACCCGCGCATTCCGCGGGCCCGCGTATAAACCTTTTTCTGTGGCAACCAAAGTAACCGCATCTTCTCCGTTAAGCACAAACCTGCCAGGGAAATTCTCTACCAGTAGTTTGCTCAGGGTAGACTTGCCTACAGTTTTACCACCTAAAAACAAAATCCCTTTCTGTGACCGGGTATCCTTGACCAGGTTACCGTGTATCTCAAACAGCCCTAATTCCTTTTCGATATCCATCAAAACGCGGCGTTTCCTTTTCAGTATTTCGCTATCCGCGATATCGTAATAGCTGTTTAAAACCCCGGAGATATTCCCAGCCGCCTTGGCCTTAAGTAACTTCTCTAAGGGGGCACTGATCTCAGGATAAAGCCGGATTATTTCTTCCATCGCCACCCTTCCGGCACCTCCGTCTTTTTGCGCATCAGCGTAGTATTCCGTTATTCTATCTGCCGAAACATTCATCTTTAATGCTAAACATTCCAGGGGGATAACAATTCCCGCCTCAGTCAAAGCCCCTTCAGAAAGATCTAACCAGGTCCTGGCAACCTCTTTCCACCCGTATTTACCATTTATATACCTGATCATATTCGCCACGACTGTACCAGCCTCGCCCTGCTGACCCAAATAAAGCTGTTTGTTCTTTTTCTTATCTTCGGTTTTAGCGGCCAGCTTCCCGGCGCCGTTATCTCGAACCGCGAATCTCAGTTTTTTCATGCCATTTTCTTCAATAATACCAACGTTCACCATAACCCTTCCGATATAACCGGCAGGTTTTTCCATTTTCATCTTAGCCATATAAACGTCATCATCATACGTAGCTATGGCGTCATGCGCCCCTTCCAGGATCTCCACAAGAGCAAAAGCCAGGTCTCCATAGTTATACTCTTTGGCCTGAACAAGAGGGTCCGGATTTTTATACTCAAGGAACTCAGAAGCAATTTCGAACGGAACCATTTGAGAAAAAGCGCCGGATTTTGAATGAAAATCCATGGTTTGACGGGTCAAATCCTCGGCTTTATCCCCGGCCCCCAAGGTATAAAACAATTCCTCTTTCCCGGGAAAGAACGCGGTTATCGCCTGCTCTACCGACGACATATCTTCTCGCCGCGCCCCGCCGTCTCTTTGCAGGGATCCCGAAACGTCAGCTTGCGGTCTCCCTTGCCCTGATCCGCGCACAAATAATTTTTCAAGATTAATCAGAACAGGAAAAGCCGCCCCTTCGATATCCACGAGGCCGATATCCTCCTGCATTATTTCAGACGCATCAACCCCCTGCTTCGATAGGACGGTTTTAACCATTCCCAGATCCGCCGGATCGGAATCGGCTAAAAATGCCGCCTGAACAACAAACCCCGCGCTTTTGCCGGCGGTAGACACTTTAAAAGGGGCCAGCCCCTTTAGATAGACAAGTTTAAAACCATCAATCACGACCTCGCGGCTTTCGGCGATCTGACAAAACGCGGACATCTCCGCAACATCCCTCTGGAAATCCGCATACTCCCCCCCAGGATACCAATGGTTCATTTTAAAGAAAAGCCCGGGATGATCCGCATCCTGAAAAACATCCCAGAAATAATCCCGCAGATCCTGAGCAAATCGTATCCGGGTTTGAGTATTACGCGAAAAATCCACGGCCCGGATCGCGCTTACAACTTCTTCGAGCCGCTGCGCCTGTTCGCCGTTTTCAATAAACGGCTGCATCCTGCGGTTGGAGACGCCAGCCAAACCCCGTACCGGCTCATTTCCTTTTACCGCTCCGGGATCAACAAGAAACCACGCTTTACTTTGTCTGTCATAGCCTATCTGGTCCGAAGAAAAATCTTCTAATCTATTAGGCCTGATCCTGTTTTGGAATTCATCTAAATCAGCTTGCGTGGCGATCATCTCAAGCTTAGGCTGTATCATGTAAAATACCGAAGCGCTCTCAACAAAAATAACCCCCTGATCCAGAATCGGCGCATCGAATAAAGGGTTATGGTCCCTGTTCCCAAAAAATGGTTTGTAGGAAATCTTAAGGACATTCCCGTTAACCAGTTCTACGGCTATAGCCTCCCGACCGCCTCCAATCACCCTTTTAGCTTTATACTTGAACCCTCTGAACGCCTGTTCATACAATTCAATAGGCTGAATCACTGCCGCTGCGGCAATGCTGGAATGTTCTTTTTTTGCCTCCTCACTAATGGCGACGGAAATATCAAGTCCTTCTTCTATTGATATCCTCCCGTCGGTTGAAGCAGAAAACGCGTAATATTTACCCCATAATTTAGAACTAAACGCCGAACCCCGTTCGCCCAGTTTGCTGAGAATCAACCCTTCTTTAAGCCTGGAATTTATCCCTCCATCGGCGCTATCCGGGCCGAAACTTATCCCGCCCGAAAAATAGCTCCTTATTGTCTGGCCATAGACCGTATTCCGGGTCTCTTGGATATTGTATTCCCCGTCTTTGAAGGATTTCTGATAGGCCTTGAAATAAGCATCTTTGTCCCAGGCG
>JALOCB010000061.1 GCA_023227985.1 Candidatus Omnitrophota bacterium
GAGATGCTCAAAGAATTAGGCTATTGTCATGGAATAGAGAATTATTCCCGGATACTTTCAGCAAAACCAGCCGGTTCAAGGCCAAGCTGCCTGCTTGATTATTTCCGGGGTGATTTCCTGACAGTGATAGACGAATCGCATGTCAGCCTCCCGCAAATAAGAGGGATGTTCAACGGCGACCAAGCCAGGAAAAAGACACTGGTTGATTACGGGTTCCGTCTGCCTTCGTGCATGGATAACCGTCCGCTAAAATTTGCGGAATTCAATGAATTGGTCAAAAAAACGATATTTGTCTCGGCAACCCCGGATGAATACGAGGTCAAACTAAGCAAAGGCAGCATTTCCGAGCAGATAATCCGGCCTACGGGACTGGTTGACCCGGAGATCGAGATAAGGCCGAGCAACGGGCAGGTCGAAGACCTGGCCAAAGAAATAAAACAACGCGCCGCCAAGCGCGAACGGATCCTGGTGACCACCCTGACCAAGCGAATGTCCGAAGACCTAACTACCTATTTACAAGAAAAGGGAATAAAGGTAAAATATTTACATTCCGAGATCGAGACTATCGAACGCTCCAAAATCCTCCGGGACCTGCGCAAGCGGGAATTCGACTGTCTGGTAGGGATAAACCTGCTCAGGGAAGGATTGGACCTGCCGGAAGTATCGTTGGTAGCTATATTGGACGCGGATAAAGAGGGTTTCCTGCGCTCAGCCACATCGCTGATCCAGGTATCCGGAAGGGCGGCCCGGAATATCAACGGCAAGGTGATAATGTACGCCGACAATATCACCGGCTCGATGAAGAAAGCAATAACCGAAAGCAATCGCCGGCGGAAGATCCAGTTTGAATTCAACAAACGTAACAAGATCACCCCGCGTTCGATAATAAAAGCGATAAAAGAAGGGATCGAAGACCTGGCTCAAGCTGAGCAGTATGTGGCCGGACTGACCGGCCAGGCAAAGGACGAATACGAAACCGCCAAGTATATCGCTGATATGGAATATGAGATGGAACTGGCGGCCCGGAATCTGCAGTTTGAGAAAGCGGCGCAGATCCGGGATAAAATAAAGGAGCTAAAGAGTGTTACTCACCATTGACATAGGAAACACCAACATCTCTTTCGGATTGTGGACAAACGGCAAGCTCGCCAGGAAATTCGACCTGGACACCAAAAAATATACCCTGGTCCAGGTAAAAAGGCTCCTTAAAAACAAAAAACCGGATGATGTAGTGATTTGCAGCGTGGTCCCCCAGGCGACCCGCCGTTTAGAGCTGGAATTTACCCGTTGGTTAGGCAAAAAAATAAAGGTCATCGGCAAAAATCTGAAAATCAAAATAGCTAACCGCTATCGCCAACCCAAACAAGTAGGCCAGGACCGTTTAGTCAACGCCTTTGCCGCAACCGCGCTTTACGGCAGTCCTTTAATAGTTATCGACCTGGGCACAGCAGTCACTTTTGACATAATTTCAGGTAAAAAGGAATATCTTGGCGGTATGATCCTGCCCGGCCTGGCGATCTCTTTGGAAAGCCTTTGCCAGCGCACCGCGCTATTGCCGCAAGTCAAAGTAGCCCAACCAAAAGAATTTATCGGCCGGGATACCCGCAACAGTATGTTAAGCGGGGTTATCTATGGATTTGCCAGCCTTACGGATGATCTCTGCCGTAAAATACGCGCTAAGATAGGCAAGAACGCCAAAGTCATCGGCACAGGAGGGAACATCAGCCTTCTGGCCAAATACTGCCACAGCATCGACAAGATCGACCAGGACCTGACCCTAAAAGGCCTCTACCTCTCCACCCTGTAGACGTTGTACGTAACCTACCGCACTTCAAAGGATTACAAATAAATGTTTTAATAGTCAAAAAATGGTTTATAAGATACTTTGGCGTACGCCCAAACATTTATTTGTAACTCAATATAAATCAATAGTTAGCTACAACGTCTACAGTTTTTTCTTGACAATTTTTGGTTTACCTAGTATATTTATGATTACTGTAGATATGCTAAAAGGTGATAAACTATGCCCAAGACTACTGAGATATTAACCGCAAAACAAGTCGCGGAATACCTGCACATTCATCCATTAACTGTCCAGCGCTATGCCCGCGACGGCATGATCCCGGCATTCAAGATAGGGACCGACTGGAGGTTCCATAAAAAATATATTGAGAAATGGATCAAGCAGAAACACGCCATTAACCTGGATAATAAAAAACAAACAAAGACCTTGCTGGAATCGGCATAAATAATGAAGACTTTTGCATTTTTAATTCATCCTTTAAATACCGATCAGATCCTGACATATTGGCCGCTAACCCGGTTTCTGCCGGCATCTTTGCGAAAAACTTTCCTCAAACATCAGAATTTCAAGGTGTTGCCGCTTAAGAAGATCATCTCCAGCCAGAACAAAGAAATACAAGGATACTTGATAGTCTGCCCCTTGCTGCCGGATGAAATATTGGAACTTGACGACGAAATTATCCTGGGAAAGATCATTGACGCGGGCTTTATCGCGGAACGCATAGGCGCAGAAATAATGGGCATCGGCGGATATATGGCGATCACCGCGGATAAAAAACCAATGATCCACAAACACCTTAAGGTCCCTATAACCAGCGGGAGCGCTTTTACCGCCTGGTCCGTATTTGAGACTATTTTCCGCACCGCCAAACAGCGCAAGATCAACCTGAAAGATAAAACCATCGCGATCGTCGGCCCGATGAACGCCGTAGGCTCGCTATGCGCCCAGAAATTCAGCGAACACTCGGGCAAAGTGCTTTTGACCGGAGAATGGAAAGAAAAACTTCAGCGGTTCAAAAAAATACTTAACCAATTGAATCTGGCCAATACTGAAATAGAAGCGGATATCCGCAAAGCAGTCAGTTCCGCCGACATAGTCATAAATACACACACGGATAATACCGACATTTTTTCGATCAACGATCTGAAGCCGAAGAGCATAGTTTACGACGCCTCGATATTCCAGAATATCTCCCGGCAGGCAAAACTGCGCAAAGATATCTTCCTGATCGAAAGCAACACCATAAAATTGCCTTTCGCCGAACACACCGGATTCGACATCCTGCCCGACAATAACGTCTACGCCGCAATGGCGGAAACCATACTTTTAGCCCTGGAAGATAAATTCGTGACCTATTCACTGGGCGAAAGCAGGAATTCCGACAAATTGGAAGAAATAGCCAATATCGCGGTCAGGCACGGTTTCGAGATCAACCTGTCTTAAAACTAACTTAATATGCCCGATACAAAAAAAACAGCGATCATCAGCGGAGCGACCAGAGGCATAGGCAAAGCCATTGCCCTGGAATTAGCCAAAACCGGCGTAAATATCAGTTTTAATTTCATAAAAAGCACAGAAGAAGCCAGGATCCTGGAAAAAGAGATCTCTAATTATGGGGTAAAAGCCCAATCCTTCCAAGTTGATATTAAAGACTATAAAGCAGTGTCTGAATGGGTCGAGAATACCCGTGAGGCCTTCGGCAACCTGGATATTGTGGTAAATAACGCCGGGATCATCCGGGATAAAGCCTTAGCTCTAATGGCTGAAGAAGACTGGCAGGATGTAATAAATACTAACCTGATCGGCACGATCAACCTATCCAAAGCCGCGATCATAACATTCCTGAAACAAAAATCCGGGAATATTGTGAACATAACCTCAGTAAGCGGAATAGTCGGTTTACCCAGGCAAACCAATTACGCGGCGTCTAAAGCAGGGATCATCGGCTTTACCAGGTCACTGGCCAGGGAAGTCGGGCCGTATAATGTGCGGGTAAACGCGGTCGCGCCAGGCTTTATCGAAACCGAAATGCTACAGAGCATGAATGAAGCGCAATTAGCAAAATTTAAGGATCAAA
>JALOCB010000062.1 GCA_023227985.1 Candidatus Omnitrophota bacterium
TATGCAAAAAAGTCCGGCGTACAGATCGCTTATAGACGAAATAATGGGTTTCCTCAACCATTCGATCGAACAAGCGGAGCAGGCCGGCGTAACCCCGGACAAGATCATTATCGACCCGGGGATAGGGATAGGTTTCGGAAAAACCACGGAACACAACCTGGAGATACTCAAACGCCTATCCGAATTCAAATCCCTGGGAAAACCCATATTGATCGGCACATCGCGCAAGGCCTTCATCGGAAAAACACTGGGCCTGCCCGTTGAAAAACGGATAACCGGCACAGTGGCATCCTGTGTCCTGGCGGCGGCCAACGGCGCGGACATAGTACGCGTCCATGACATTAAAGAAACAGCGCAAGCGCTGAAATTAACCCAAGCAATATTAAATTGAGTTTACAATGCCGGAAAACCTGCTTAAATTCCTGATGATAGACTGGAAACCGCTGATCGAGATAATGATCCTCTGGGCGGTCATCTACCATATCCTGCTTTTTTTTGAGGGAACGCGCGCCATCCAGGTCCTGCGCGGGATAATAGTCATACTTTTGACGTTCTTCCTTTCCCAAAAAATGGGGTTGGAGATACTGGGATGGCTGCTGACCAAAGTATTCGGTATATCGGTCATTGCGATCCTGATTATCTTCCATCCGGAAATAAGGCAGGGGCTGGCGCGGCTGGGCCGCAGGAATATTTTCGGCGCGGCATTAAGGGAAGAAGAGCTGGACAGTATTTTGCGCGAGATCGCCAAAGCCGCGGATAATCTTTGCCGTAATAAGATCGGGGCTTTGATCGTCATCGAGAATAGAGATCCGCTGGCCAGCTACATCGAAACCGGCGTGATCACCGATTCCAAGGTCTCTTCCGAGCTGATCGAAACCATCTTTACCCCGAACAGCCTCTTGCACGACGGGGGGATAGTCATAAGAAACGACCGGATCGCTTCCTGCGGGTGCATACTGCCCCTGGCCACAAGCCAGGAACTGAACCGGATGTTCGGCACGCGCCACCGGGCCGCATTAGGCTTAAGCGAAGAGACCGACGCGGTGATCATCGTGATATCCGAAGAAAGGCACGACATGTCCCTGGTCCACCAGTCACGCTTATACCGCGACCTGGGAAAAGACGAGATATTCTCAAAAATCAAGGACTTGTTGAAACTTAAAGGCCGAAAAAAATGAAGAAACATAAAATACCCCTATCTTACAGGATAAAACACTGGTTCACCTACCATCCGTGGTTGAAGCTGATCGCTCTGGGGCTGGCAATACTGCTGTGGTTCTACGTAAAAGCAGAGATCAACCACTTTAATTATTAGACAATGACCCAATTAGGCGTCAATATAGACCATATTGCGACCTTGCGGCAGGTCCGCCGGGGAATAGAACCCGTGCCTGTATGCGCTGCGCTTTTGTGCGCAAAAGCCGGTGCGGACAGCATAGTCGTGCATTTAAGGGAGGACAGAAGGCATATACAGGATACCGACGTTCGTATCATCAAACACGCCCTGAAAAAGAGGCTAAACCTGGAGATGTCCGTCAACCCCGGGATCGTGGATTTCGCCTGCGAAATCAAACCCGACCAGGCGACACTGGTCCCTGAAAAACGGCAGGAATTGACGACCGAAGGAGGGCTGGAAGTCAGTTCCCATCTACGCAAGATAACATCCGTCGTGAAAAAGCTTCAAGCCTCGGGCATTGACGTAAGCCTTTTCATCGACCCGGACAAGAAACAAATAGACGCCGCGCTAAAAACCGGAGTGAAACGTGTTGAGCTGCATACCGGGAAGTACGCCAATGCCGCGAATAAAATACAGCTAAAAAAACGCCTGACGGAAATAAAAAACGCCGCCGAATACAGCCGTAAAAAAGGTTTGTCGGTCGCTGCCGGGCATGGCCTCGATTACCGTAACGTCAGAAGGATTGCCGCTATAAAACAGATCGAAGAATTGAACATCGGTTACTCCATAATCTGCCGGTCCGTTACAGCAGGAATTAAAAAAGCGGTAAAAGAAATGAAGGCGCTGATATGATAATCGGGACAGGCGTGGATATAACCGAAGTTGGCAGGCTGCGCAAAGCCATCGAAAAATGGGGAGATACTTTCTTAAAGAGGGTATTCACCGATACCGAATTGAAGAACGCGCAAAGCCGCGCCAGTTTTTACCAGCACCTGGCCGGAAGGTTCGCGGCCAAAGAAGCGGTGTTCAAGGCCATGGGGGATATGAAACTCGGCCTCAAAGACATCCAGGTATTAAACGACAAAAACGGCAAGCCATACTGCCAGCTATTGAATAATAAGAACGCGAATAAAGGAATGGATGTCCTGGTTTCCATTTCCCATGTAAAAAATTATGCGGTTGCCAACGCGGTTATTACGAAGAAAAGCTGATTCCCACAAAGGGGACTTCGGCCATGTTTTCATACTGGCCGGTTCAGCCGGGCTTTCCGGGGCAGCGGTCCTCTGCGCGAAAGCCGCGCTGCGCAGCGGGGCAGGGCTGGTTACTTTAGGGATACCAGCCAGTTTAAATGGTCCGATAATAAAGATCAAACCTCCGGAGGTAATGACCTTGCCTTTGCCGGAAACAAAAGAAATATCCCTGAGCCCCGCGGCTTACAACAAGATAAAAGAATTCTCCCGCAAAACGGATATAATCGCTATCGGGCCTGGTCTTTCTCAGAACAAAGCGACGCAGGAACTGATACTTAAAGTTATAGCCGGCATAGACAAGCCCATGGTGATCGACGCGGATGGCCTGAACAGCCTGGGAAAACAGCGTAAACAATTCAGGGGTAATATTATTCTAACCCCTCATCCGGGGGAGATGTCCAGGCTTACCGGACTGCCGGTGCCCGTTATACAAAAAAACAGAAAAAAAGTTGCCAAAGAATTCGCAAATGAGTATAATGTAGAGATTGTGCTAAAGGGTAAAAATACCCTAGTCGCAGATAATAAAGACAATTTTTACGTGAATAAAACCGGCAACCCCGGGATGGCCAAAGCGGGAAGCGGGGATGTGCTGACCGGGATAATCGCGGCCTTCCTGGGACAAGGACTTAACCTGTTCCAGGCAGCGAAATACGCCGTGTATTTACATGGTTCAGCCGGCGACTTGGCCGCGAAGAAAAAAACCCAGATTAGCATGACCGCCTCGGACATCATAGACATGCTTCCCGAAGCGATCAAGAAAAGTTAGATTGCCGGCTTAGCTCAGTTGGTAGAGCAATGGTTTTGTAAACCAAAGGTCGGGGGTTCGATTCCTCTAGCCGGCTTTTGATAATGGTAATAGTCATCCCCCGACCTAAAAGTGGGGATTAGCAAAACATCAGTTATTTGATATTTTTATGGGCAGGTACCCAAGTGGCTAAAGGGGACAGACTGTACAAATGCAGCGCACAACAGTAATGTTGTGTGGAAAAGCAGGTGAATTCAGGGAACCCCTGTAAAGGGCAATCCTGAGCCAAGCCTACATGTTCGAACATAGTAAGCATGTAGGAAGGTGCAGAGACTAAGCGCCTGCCATCCTAAAGTAGGATGATGAGATAGTCCAAGCCTTGAGGTAACTCGAGGGCACTTGAAATCTGTTGCGCTTGCGCTTCCGGGGTTCGAATCCCTGCCTGCCCATGTAATCTATGATCGATAATCTATAGTCGATAGTCTAA
>JALOCB010000063.1 GCA_023227985.1 Candidatus Omnitrophota bacterium
TTATAGTAGCTGGTATAGGATAAATGTAGGCAATGCATAAGTTTAGATAGATTTCGAATATTTACTGGTTGTCCGATCAGATGAATGTGGTTTGGCATTAAACAATAGCCGAAAAGCAGGAAACCGCACTTTCTCGTATATCTTTTTAAGCGTTTCAAATAAGTAAGATAGTCAGCGTCATCCTGAAAAACTTTTTGTTTCTGGTTACCCCTTGAATAAATGTGGTAGCAGGCGTTTTTGATCAATATCCTTGGTCCGTTTGGCATATAGCCTCCTTTTACTATTAATAGACGTATAAAACGCTAAAATCTAACGCAAAAATAGTATAAATGACACTTTTGTGCGGAAATAGGGGGCACTTCTCAGATTAGAATTATAAACGTTTCCCGATTAATTCCAGAAGCGTTTCATATTAAAAACAGGTTTTATCCCAAACGGTCAGGTGAATTTAGCGCTTGACCGTTCGGGTTTGTAGTGTATAATATAATTTTACTAATTGTGCCTTTATCGGCTATTCAAGGAGGAAGTCAAATGTATGCAGTAATTGAACTTGGAGGAAAACAACAGCTTGTCAAGAAAGGCGAGATCATCCAGGTTGAGAAGCAGGAAGTGGATGACGGCAAGGATATCATTGTTGAAAACGTTCTTTTGGTCGGTGACGGTGAAAAACTCGAGATCGGCCAGCCGTTTGTCAAGGGGGCCAAGGTAGTGGCTACGGTGGTAAAACAGACCAAAGGCGAAAAGACCATTGCTTTCAAATACCGCCGCCGTAAATCGTCGCACACGAAAAAAGGCCATCGCCAGAAGCTTACTGAACTGAAGATCAAAGAAATTTCGCTGTAATCTAAGAAAGATAAATATGTTCATTGATAATGCCAGGATATCCGTGCGCGCCGGCAACGGCGGGAACGGTTGCGCCAGTTATTATCAGGATAAATACAATATGCGCGGTTTTCCTGACGGCGGTGACGGCGGAAGAGGCGCGGATGTTGTTATTATAGCCGACCGGAATTTGCGCACGTTGATGGATTTCCAGTATAACCGCCATTTTACCGGAAAGCACGGCGGCCATGGCTCGAGCAAGAACGCCAAAGGCAAGGATGCGGCGCCGGTTATGATCCGTGTCCCCTGCGGCACGATCATCAAAGACGAGGGGATTGACTGCATATTAGGCAGCCTGGATACTGACCGGGAAGAATTGATCGTGGCTTTCGGCGGCAAAGGCGGCAGGGGCAATCGCAAGAACCGCGAGGCTACACAGGGCGAGCCGGGGGATGCGAAAGGCCTGATCCTGGATTTGAAGCTTATCGCTGATGTGGGATTGGTCGGTTTTCCCAATGCCGGAAAATCCACGTTGATATCCAGTATTTCGCACGCCACTCCGGCGATCGCCGCGTATCCGTTCACCACTAAAACCCCGGTTTTGGGGATGGTGAATTACCAGGATGAAACTTTTGTCATCGCCGATATTCCCGGGCTGATCGAAGGTTCGGCCCAGGGAAAAGGTCTGGGGGATAGATTTCTAAGGCATGTTGAGCGCACCAAGATCCTGGTGCATATTATCGATATGTCTGGTTTTGAAGGCCGGGACCCTATCGAGGATTACCGGACCATCAACCGGGAGTTGGATTCTTACAGCCCGGATGTAGCGAAAAAACCGCAGATCGTTGTGGCCAATAAAATGGACCTGCCGGGCAGCAAGGCTAATCTGGCCAGGTTTAAGAAAACTTTTAGGAAAAAAGTTTATCCGGTTTCAGCTTTGGAAAAACAGGGCCTGGAGGAATTAATTGACGCAATCGGCAAAAAATTATAAACGCATTATTATAAAAGTCGGCTCAAGCCTTTTTTGTTCCAAAAAAGGGGAATTCGACAAGCCGGCTTTTGATCGTTTTGTCCGGCAATTAGCCGTATTATCCAAAAACAAAAAAGAGATCGTCATTGTTTCTTCAGGCGCTATCGCGCTGGGGATGGTCAAACTGGGCTTGAAGTCCCGGCCCAGGGAATTATCGTATTTACAGGCGGCAGCCGCCATTGGCCAGAATATCCTGATGGATAATTACTGCCGGGCATTTAAGGATAACCGGATCGCGCTAAGCCAGGCGCAGGTGCTTTTGACCTGGGATGATTTTAACGACCGCAGCCGATACCTGAACGCCAAGAATACGCTGGCTACTCTGCTCAAGCTGGGTTGTTTGCCGATCATCAATGAGAACGATACTGTATCTACGGATGAGATCAAATTCGGGGATAATGACCGTCTTTCCGCGTTGGTGGCAACTCTGGTCTCGGCTGACCTGCTGATAATGCTTTCGGATGTGGACGGCCTGCTGGATAAAGATAAAAAACTGGTAAAGATAGTTTCCGAGATAACCAGCCAGGTCAAGGCCCTGGCAGCCCCCAGCGAGAAGAAGACTTCAGTCGGCGGAATGATCACCAAGATCCAGGCCGCGAAAATGGCGGTTGATTCCGGGATCGCCTGTGTGATCGCCAACGGCAAGTCCGAAGATGTTCTTTCTAAAATTGTGGCTGAGCCTTTATCCGCGCAGTCCTGGACCGTGTTCCTGCCGAAAAAAGGCTTGGCACAGAGGGAGCGCTGGATCGCCTTCGGGACCAAACCCAAAGGCCGGATCATTGTGGATGACGGCGCTAAGAAAGCGTTGCTGAACAAAAAAAGCCTTCTTTCAGTGGGGATCAGCGCTACGGAAAATAACTTTGATTGCGGTTGCGTGGTGAGCGTAATGGATAAATGCGGGAATGAATTCGCCCGGGGAAAAACGGGTTTCTCCAGTAAAAAGATTGAGGAAGTAAAAGGCGGCCGTTTTGATAAAGAGATCATCCACCGTAACGATATCGTAATCCTATAGTTGCAAGACCCGGTCTTAAAACGAATTTTTCTTGCGTCCTAAGACCGGGTCTTGAGATCGTAGACCCGGTCTTGTAAATGGTTGAGAATATGGAACTTAAGAAAGAACTGACAAACATAGCTCAAAAAGCCCAAGCCGCGGCCAGGAATAGCCTGACCATTTCTACTGATCTGAAGAATAAGGCCTTGAAGGAAATGGCTAAGGCTTTAATGGCAGGCAAGAGCGCTATTATCAGCGCGAATAAGAAGGATCTTGTTGCTGCCCAAAGATCAGGTTTGTCTAAGGCGTTTATCGAG